>JAOASB010000023.1 GCA_025210375.1 Maledivibacter sp.
CTTCTAGAAAAACTATCTACCATATGTAGTCTAAAATTCTTCAAAGCCATACCATCAAATATGCTTATATCTTAAGCAATTAAATCAAGGATGATATTCGCATATTAGGTTTAGCCAAGTAAGAGTTATGCAATTTCCTCACATATAAAAAATAAACAAGTCAAGTTACAAAATAATCAAAGGAACAGGTAAGATGACTGGTTTATCTTTTTGAATATACCTAAAATTAAAGGAACGGTTTTATCGAGCTTTGGCATAAATTATTTTATACTTCTACAGCTATCCCTTTCAACTAACTCATGGGGCAATACAAAGATACTCTCTTTACTCTCTTCTCCTTTAATCTTCTTAATTATGACCCTTATAGCCACCGCCCCTATATCATATAAGGGTTGTCTTATGGTAGTTAATTTTGGTCTATAAATCGAAGCAAGCTTAATATCGTTGAAACCTACGACAGATACATCCTCTGGAACTTTGTACCCATTATCAATTAATGAGTTGATAGCCCCGAAGGCCATAGAATCTGTTGTAGCAAATATCGCTGTTGGTAGTATGTTATCCTTAATCATTTCCTGTACGGCATCATAGGCTAATTCTAGATTGAATTTACAATTCTTAATCAATCTTTCATCTATATCGATATCATTTTCCTTCATTGCTTTGGCATATCCTTCATATTGATCTATACCAAAAACATAATTTTCTATCCATCCCCTAAATAATGCTATTTTTCTATGACCTTTATCGATTAAATACTTTGTCATTTCATAAGCCGCTTTATGATGATCAATACTAACGGAAGTAACATTAAAATCTGAAATATCCCTGTTAATCATTACAATTGGTATATCCTCTTTATTGAAGAATTCCTTATGTTCTTCCTTTATTACCCTTGTCATAAAGATTATTCCTTCAACCTGTTTTGACTTTAATAAATTAAGATATCTAAGTTCTTGGTTAACCTCTCCATATGTATTACAAAGCAGTATATCATAGTTATACATTTTTCCAATTTCTTCAATTCCATTTAAAACTTCTCCTATGAAGAAATCCGAAATACTTGGGACAATAACACCAATTAACTGACTTTTCTTCATAACAAGACTTCTTGCAACGGGATTTGGAGTATAACCAGTCTCCTCTATAACCTTTAATACTCTCTGTTTAATCTCATCACTTACAGGTTTTGAATCATTAATTACCCTTGAAACAGTCGATATCGATACATTAGCTTTTTTTGCTACATCTTTGATTGTAACAGCCATTTTATCACCTCTTTAATAAAATCTTTAATTTTTTAATTTTAATATCCCACGGTGGCTTTTTAAAATACCCAAGCAATAATACAACTTAAGGATCTAACTAGATTAAATGTATTAAAGTCGAATTTTTTCTCATCAATTAGGTATGGAAAACAATAAAATTCCATTTTGTATAACATTTTTTATAGGTATACATATAAATGATTTTACCTTATCATGCTTGAAGCTGTTTTAACTAAATTGATTTTGATTAGTAACTATTATACCATGTCCTTCGTAATTTATGTTATTTACATTATTAATTATTTTTTAATTTGGTTTATACCATCTGAGAAAATTGCATAATTAGCTTCCTGGGTTATGCCCCATTGGAAAAATTTCACCTCTGAAAACACTTTTTTATATCCTTCAACACTGTAAATGCATATTATTAGCCTTAAGATATTTATTTTCTACAAGTATCAATAAATTCCTCTATTTTAACAAGTGAGCAAATTGTATAATTACTTTCTATAAAAACCATTTACTACATGTAGTTTAAAAATCTTCAAAGCTATACCACCCACCAAATATGCTATATCTTAAATATTCAAATTAAGGATAATATTACCATATGTAATTTCCTCAAGTACTAATCTTTTTTATATTTATATTTTTTTCTTGTCCTTTTTAAGAGGATTTTCGCGATAAATGTTGAATTATAGTATGGTAATTATTTCTGTAATATTTTATTCACATATTTTTAATATTTATTTTTTTCATGGAGGATATTGATTAATGGATATTTTGTTAAATATAAAGAAAATGTTTAAAGAAAGATTTACCCTTGTTGTAATTCCCCATAGTGGGGAAAATATAAAGCAGTTTAAGCTCTATAAACCAATAATTTATTTCACTTTAATTTTTTTTGCTTCTTCTTCTATCTTTTTTATTACCTCAACCTTTTATCTTTTCACTAATAGATCTTCCCTCGTAGAAGATCTGCAAAGAAAAAATGGTGATATAAGGAGTCTGAATTCAGTTATTGAACATCAAGATATTGAGATAAATGAATTAAAAAGAACCACAAAGATTGTCAAAACTAAGCTTTCACAATTATATGATCTTGAAGATAAAATTAGAAATATGGTTGGGTTAAAACCAGAGGACGGTCATACTACTACTCCTATAACTTCAAGGGCTATTACCAGTATGACAAAGAGCTTCTATGACGATGAATTTTATGATTTAACAGATTTATCTGATTATGACACTGTTGATTCTATCACAAGCTTAATTGACTCAGAGAAAGAAAAATATGATGAATTTGCCAAGGAAGTTGAAAAACAATTAAAATATTTAGATGCTGTTCCCGATAGTTGGCCTGTCATAGGAAAAATAACTTCTAAATTTGGTTACAGAATACATCCCATCTCTAACAGGCGTCAATTTCATAAAGGTTTAGATATTGCTAACAAATCAGGATCAAATATTACTGCAGCAGCCAGTGGTATTGTGACCTATTCTGGCTGGAACGGTGGTTATGGTAAAGTGATTATAGTATCCCATGGATATGGTTATAAAAGTGTTTATGCCCATAATAAGAATAACCTTGTTAATGTTGGTGATAGGGTAAAAAAAGGACAAGTAATAGCTGAGCTTGGCAGCACAGGAAGAAGTACTGGTCCCCATGTTCATTTTGAAGTTCGTTATAATGGAAAACAAATTGACCCATTAGGGGTCCTTAAAAACAATAAAAAATAATTAGGAGGAACTATAATGATAAAAAAGAAAAACAATACTTCACCTCAAGGATTTGATACCTTAATAGGCAACAACGCCGCCTTTGAAGGTTCATTAAAAACTAGTGGCCTGCTTAGAATAGACGGTCATTTTAACGGTGATATAGACGTAAGCGGAAACATCATAATTGGTAAAGAAGGTAAAGTTATAGGTAATATTAAAACAGATAGTATTGAAATATCAGGTATTGTAGATGGCAACATAAAGGCTTCTGGACAACTTAAGATATGTAGTACCGGAAAAATCTCTGGTGATATTGAAGTAGAAAGCTTCATAGTTGAAGATAAAGCTATATTTGATGGTAAATGTAAAATGATGAATAATACCTCTACTCAAATGAAGGATACTAAAAAAACATCTAGGGAAAAGGCAACAGCCTGACATCTTGTTGACTTTTCCAACAATCTGAGGCGTGCAAAATGCACGCCTTTGCTTTTTTCGTCCTATGACAAAAACAACTTAAAGCCCATTACAATATCGGTCTATATATACTTTTCCTTTGAAGTTTGACATTGCTTTTCTCATAATATTTAGCTATAGTTTCACTTAATTTCTGAATTCCAATTTCTATATCATCGGGGTAAACATCCGCTATGCTTAATCTTAAGTAATTACTATCAATCTCCTCTGGGTAAAAAACACCGCCTGGAATAAATGCTACATCCTTGCTTATCCCATGAGAATAAAGCTCATTAGCAGAAAATCCATCCGCTAGACCAATCCAAAAGTTTATTCCACCTTGTGGTCTTACGAATGTGGTTCCCTCTGGCAAATATCTTTCTAGGCTTTTAACCATAACATCAAATCGTTCCCTATAGTTTTTTTTCATATAAGTAATATGTCTTTTCCAAATTCCCTTCCTCAAATATAAGTCAAATGCCCTTTGAATAAGACTTGAAGTCGATATATCCGACGCTTGCTTTGCAACCAATATTTCGTTATTTAGATTAATAGGTACTATAAGAAGACCTAAACGTAAACCTGGCATAAACATTTTTGAAAAGCTTTTGATATATATTACATTTTCATTTTTATCCATACTTTTCAATGTAACATTATCATTAGTATAAAAATTCAGATCCGTTAAATAATCATCTTCAATAATAATTAAACCCTTTTTACTTGCCAATTCTAAGAGCCCTTTTTTAGTCTCTAAGCTATATGAATAGCCAGTTGGATTTTGAAAGTTAGGCATGGTATATATAAGCTTTGGATTATATTTTTCAATATATTCTTCTAATTTGTTTAAGTCTATTCCTTCCTTTGTGATTGGTACTTGTATCATTTTTACCCCTCTTGATTCAAAGGTAGCAATTGCCCCCGTATATGTAGGTGACTCCACTATCACCGTATCTCCATGCTTTAATAGTGCCTTAGATATTATATCTATTCCTTGTTGCGCTCCAGATATTATCTGTATATTTTCAATCCCAGTATTGATTTGATAAAACTCCAAATATTCCACTATATACTCTCTTAGGGGAAAATATCCCTTGCTTTCTTGATATCCAAAGGCTAATCCCTTGTCCCTATCCAGTACTTCATTTAGTACTTCCTTAAAATCACTTACTGGAAATAGCTGAGGAGTAGGAGTTGCACTTGCAAAGTTAATCATATTTTCTCTAACCTCTATTTGCCCTCTATCCATTAACCTTATATCATCATATGCATCCTCTTCTAAGCCCCCTAATCGGCTTAAGGAGTTTTCATCCTTTATAGGAGAAACGAAGGTGCCACTTCCCACCTTTTTGTAAATATAATTTTTATTTTCAAGAAGATTATATGCCTTCACTATGGTAATATTATTAACACCAAGTAAATCCGCAAGCTTTCTAATAGGTGGCAGCTTTTCATGGGCTTTAATTTTTTTGTCGACAATTAAATCTTTTATGGAATTATATAGCTGACTATATAAATGTTCAGTAGAATTTCTATTCAATACAATCGTTTTGAATCTATCCATAATATACCACCTCCATTATCAATAAAATATATTAAAGTAACAGTTTTTCATATATTTATTATAAACTAATACAATATTATTTCAAACAAAACCTAGTATAGATAGAGCAAATTGCATAATTACCTTTATATTATGCAATTCTTCCAAGTAAGAGTTATGCAATTTCCTCGATAAATAAAATTAAGACTTAAAATATATTTCAGAGAAAATAATGAACGCTCCTACATTTTTTCTTTGAAATATATTAAACCTTCAAGTTGTTTATCTGTATAGGGTTTTCATAGTATAAGTTAAAGTCTATACTAAAATCCCTATAGTACATAGTCACTCAATTTTAATAATATTTATATTCCATCAATATCTCAACTTTAAAATAAAGTGTGGAAAACCCACACTTTATTTATTATCATATTTATCAATCAATTCTTGAAGTTTCCTTGCCTGCATTCCTGACTCTTCAGCAAACTGTTTAAATGCTTTACTCACTTCAGTATCATCCACCTGCTTTGAAAACGTTTCATAATCACGGACGTTCTCTTGGGCATCTAGCAGCTTCTTCATAACAGTATCCCTTGTATTCAGATTCATATAATTACACCTCCTCATACTATTCCTTATTATTTTCTCATTTCAAAGTAATTTTATGTATGAATGTACCTTAAATCATTTTGAAATCTTATCAATAATAATTCTTTTATCATTATTGCAATATGGACATACAAATAGGTGTACACATTTGTCATTTGGTACTCCATCCAAAAGCTCTGTTATACTCATTTCTAAATAGGAGCTATAATTATCATAATAATCGGCTATCCTTCCCTTGTCTATCATTTTCCCATGGCATTTGCTACATCGTATCTCATATTCCTTCAATCCATTGCATAACGGACAAATTTGTTCCATATGTTCATCTCCTCACACAACAAAATATAAGCTGATTTTTTAGGCCCTTTTTCAAAGTATATATATCATTCATATTTGTTCCATTGTCATATTCAATGGAATTTTAGAATATCTATTAAACAGTTCATATGCAATTTACCCATTAAACAAAATAATATTATCAAATGCATAACGAAAGAAGGTAATACTTTGAAAAAAGATACGTTCATATATAGTACTATAGTTTTAATAGCAGCTAATTTTTTAGCAAGATTTCTCGGCTTCATCTACAAAATTTTATTGTCAAGATTTTTAGGTTCAGAGGGAATTGGGCTATATCATTTGGTTTTCCATGCTTTTTTAGTTATCATCACCATTACTTCTTCAGGAATACCAGTTGCTGTATCAAAGATTGTTGCACAAAAAATGTCCCTTAATGACTATAAATCTTGTAAAAAAACTTTACGAATCAGTTTATTACTAGGGTTTACCATATCCATATTTTTATGTGCCTTAACATCTAAAAATCATGATCTTTTAATTAAATATATAATAAAAAGTAACAAACTAGAAATGAGCTTGATTGCCTTAATCCCTGCTATCCCCATTGTTACTTTATCATCTATCTTTAGAAGCTATTATTATGGAATAAAAAGAGTAATACCATCAGCAAACTCACAAATCATGGAGCAGTTTCTTAGGGTAATATTTGTAATAAGTCTCTTATATATTTGGGAACCCCAGGATCTAAAAATATCAGTTATGATTGCTACCATAGGAATTACAGTTGGAGAGATAGGAGGACTTATTCTACTTGTCTTAAGCTTAAGATCCAATAATATATACCCTTCAAAATTTAGTAATAAGAAATTAATTGCTAATTCATATAAAAGAAATAACACCATGCCCTCTAATTTTACTGATACTGCATCTTTAATTTTTAAAATAGCAGCTATTTCTTTTCCTATAACTATAGCAAGATTAGTTTCTGTGTTAATGCAATCAGCTAATATGTTCCTTGTCCCACAACGTCTACAGATATGCGGCTATAGCCTTAAACAATCGGTTACAATATTTGGAGAAGTAGTTGGAATGAATATGCCCCTTTTGTTCCTCCCCTTTATTGTAACTTCAGCCTTTGTCGTAAATCTTATTCCAAATATATCCGCTGAAAATGCATTAATGAAATCTACAAATATTGAGGTTAAATCATTACTAGCTTTAAGGGTAACACTTTTGATATCAATACCAATAGCATTTATATTTTTCTTCTTTGGTATACCTATTTGTAGTTTTCTTTACGATAAGCCTAGTGTTGGAATTCACTTGAGATATTTATCCTATTCTGTCATTTTCTTAAGCCTTCACCATATAATTAGCGGCGTTTTACATGGCTTAGGTAAGCAGGTACTTACTACAATAAATCATTTCATAGGCATGACAATACATTTAATCTGTATCTATTTCTTAGTTTCAAATCCTAAAATAGGTATAAATGGATTCATTATTGGATTTATATTATCATCATTTACTATGTTCTTTTTAGATTTCACAGCTTTAAAACACTTTGTAAATATAAAAATAAAACTTATCAATCATTTAATAAAACCAATACTATCATCAATTCTAATGGTCATTATCATCGCTCTGGGCAATAAACAACTTATACAAATTGGTGTGCCAGGCAAGCTTGGGATCATAATATCTACTTCGGTTGGTGGCTTTGTATACCTTTTAGGAATAGTGATTACAGGAAGCATTAAGTTTGAAACTATAAGGTATGTATTAACTACAAAAAAATAAATCAAAATATAGTTAAAAAAATACATTGATTTATCCGAAATATATATTAGAGGTAGTGTTTCTTTAGGAATATTTGATAGTTTTCCCTGTGCAACTTTGAAAGTTTAAAGTATAATGGTAGGGTGGATTTTTAGTCTTACATATATAAATTCCCCAAAGTTAAACTTAACTTATGCATGGACAAATATGCGATAAGGATTTTAAAACTACATGTAAAGACAAACAACTTCAAGGTTTAATGTTGTTTATCTATGGTAGATGGTTTTTATAGAAAGTAATTATGAAATTTGCTCAAATAAATATTTCCCCATAATAATGAGGTGTATAAATCCAATGAAAATATCAGACATAAATAAGCAAAGTAACCTTAATCCATTATTAATAAAGGAATCCAATAAGATTCATAAGGAAAATCAAAGTAACTTTGCTTTGAAGCTAAACGAACTTAATGGAGACTCTTTACAGGAACAACTTACCACTTTGCTAGATGAGATTAACCTTCAATCAAAGGAGGTTGAAAAAAAGTTTCATTTAAATGAAATTTTAAAATACAAAAAATTAGTAAAGGAGTTTTTGGGTTTAACCGTGACCAATTCCCATAAATTTACTAAAGAAAATTTTCTTGATAGAAGAGGAAGACACAGAGTATTATCAATAGTCAAACAAGTCGATGACGAATTGGAAACCCTAACAAAGGATTTCTTGGAAAAAGAGAAGGATAAACTAAAAATTTTAAATAAACTTGATGGTATTAAAGGAATGTTATTGGATATCTTTATGTAGTGCAAATACATTTTTCCTTAGTAATAGTTAAAGCTAAAGAATCATGGATAAGTTATTCTCCATGATTCTTTAGCTTTACAATCAGATTCTTTATATCTTCTGGCATTTCTGCTTTCACAAACTTTTCTTCACCTGTTCTTGGTTGATTAAATCTTAAGGTTTCTGCATGTAAAGCTTGCCTATTGATTAAGTCCTCATTTACATAACCGTAAAGTTCATCACCTATCAAAGGATGTCCTATATGCTTCATATGCACTCTAATCTGGTGGGTTCTACCAGTTTCTAATGTTAATCTAACAAAACTAGCATCATGATATCTATCTATTACCTCAAAATGTGTAATACTCCTTTGCCCACTTTGGATTACCGTTCTATGTATAGAATCCTCCTCCATACGACCTATTGGAGCATCTATAGTTCCACTGTCACTTTTTATGACTCCCCTTACAACTGCTAAATATTTTTTCTCTACAAGGTTACTAGCCATCTGATTTGATAGCTCCTGTTGTGCAAAGGGATTTTTTCCTATCATCAATAAACCAGAAGTATCCCTATCCAATCTATTTATAAATCTGATTTTAAAGCTTTGCTGTGTTTTTTGTAAATAATTAACTAACCCATTAGCTATAGTATTATCTGGATGTCCTTTTGTAGGATGAACTACAATATTAGGTTGCTTATTGATAATCAAAAGGTCCATATCCTCATAAATAGTATCAATAGGGATATCCTGGGGCTCAAAATTATTAGGATCGTCTAGCATTATAACCTTTACAACGTCACCTTTTTTTAAGGCACCATGCAAGAATGTATTATTATCATTAACATAGATGGTTTTACTTCTTTTTAGCTTTCTAGTCAATCTACCTGAGAGCCTCATTCTATCATATAGAACTTCTTTTAATTTTATTCCCACATCATTATCACATATCTTGTATATCAACGTATTAGAATTAATTTCCTTAGTCATCTTATCACCTTATTCTTATTTTTATTACTGCAATTCATATATATTTTCTTTGTATCTGTATAGCTTTTTTACAATGGCTTTGTCTGCTTCTAAAAAGTCATATCTATTAAGCTCTTCATATTCTATCCAATGATATTCACAGCACTCAATTGCTTGTGCATTGTAAGTATTTGAATTGCATAAATAGGCTAAAATCACAACATCCTTTTCACTATATCTATAATACACTACTTCAAATATTTCTCCAACAGTTATATCTAAATTTAGTTCCTCTTTTATCTCTCTCTTCAAACACCCAACTAGACCTTCGTCCTTTTCCAATTTTCCCCCTGGGAACTCCCATTTATACATATTTAGTTCCTTTACAAATCTTTTTGCAATAAGTATTTTATTTCTATATCTTATTATTCCAGCTAAAACAATTATAGGCATCATGATTCCTCCAAAAAAAATATTTCTTTAATATATACTTTGAAGGAATTTTTAAATTATTCAAGAATAATACTAAAATATGAAAAATAATTGTCAATTTAAATCGTTTATTTGAATACCCCCTGTAGAGATTACAGTCAAAACCTTAATTTATACATATCAAAAATCCTTGGAATCATCGAAGGTTTGCATATGTATAAATTGAAATTTGCCCTCGACTCTCTATCTATAAGTTCCAAAAAATCTAGAATTATAGGGATTTAAGTAAATACTTTAATCTATACATGTCCAAAGCTCCTAGAAATCCTAAGTATGTGTACATGTGCAAATTAAGTTTTACCACATAAGCCCTATATATAAGGAGCATTTTTATGCAGAAATATACTAAAATAGTAAACATAGTCTCAAACAACAAGCCAGTTTCAAAGGAAACAGCTAGGATAATGCAGCATAAACTAGAAAAAAATAATTTTTTCGTTCCCGACACCTTTGACCCAAATGGAGATTTAATCATATGCATAGGTGGTGATGGCTCATTCTTAAGAACCCTACACAAGCATGATTTCCCCGATATACCTGTAATAGGTATCAATACTGGTCATCTGGGCTTCTTTCAAGATTTATCTCCCTATGAGCTAGATGAATTTATCTTTAAATACAAGAATGGCGATTATAACATTGATGAAATTAACCTAGTAGAAGGCTTAATATGTACTCGTAGTAGTTGTATAGAAATACTAGGTATAAATGAAATTGTCATAAAGGGTTTCAAGTCTAACACAATTCACTTAAATCTTTCTCTTGACAAAAGCTTCTTAGAAAGGTTTAGTGGTGATGGGATTTTAATAGCTACGCCAACCGGTAGTACTGCCTATAATTATTCCTTAGGCGGTAGTATCGTGGACCCTAGGCTTAATTTACTACAAATTACGCCTATTGCTCCTATAAATACCGTAGCATACCGTTCATTCACATCAAGTATAATAGTACCTAAGCGATCTACAATAAAGGTTCAACCTGAGTATACATATGAAAATTCCGTTTTAATTATAACCGATGGTACCGAGCATAGATACAATGAAATAGTTGAAGTACAAATCAAATTATCAGAACTGAAAGTGAAGCTTTTACGATTCAAAGAATATAATTTTTGGAATAAAGCTAAAGAAAAATTTCTATAAAATAGATCAACCTATAATAAATAGGGCATTGCCCATGTTAATTTTATTGGGTAATGCCTTGCTTTTATAAAATAAATTTCTTTTAAGTTAAACTATTCCCTAATATGTAGATGCTAAAAACTATATAGATTTCCCAAAGTTAAACTTAATTTATACATCTCAAAATATCCTATGTTTCTAGGGATTTTTGATGTGCATAAATTAAAATTTGGGTTCAGATGTCTATATAGGAATTTAAATAAAATCCTTATCTCTAATCGATTCTATAATTTAATATTAAATGTGTCTTTGTCAATTCTTCCTTAATGAGAATATAATGATCAAATGTATTTTCACAAAAATTGATTATTTCTTTTATGTTTTCGCTATCATCCTTTATATCTATTATATCAACCTCTGCATGCTTCCATCCACTGCTTAAAAGGGATTTTAAAGATTTTTCATTTAAAAACTCCCTTGGAATAGATCCAAAAATATTGCCTTTTATGGTTTTATGCTGAATCCAAAATTCATTATGAGCATCTAAAGCTCTAGCTTCCTTTAAATCCTTTGCTCTTTCTTCACCAAACCGAATAATATAATCCCCTTCAAAATAATTTTTCACTAGTATGGGTTTATAAACAAAAGAAATTGTATTTATTTTTACACACTTCAAGTTACTATATTTAATCACATCCTGTGTGCCATCAATATCACCTTTGATTCTTTGACAAATATGGATAATATCATCAATATTCCTTAAAGCTCTAGTTTGATCCTTTGAGAAATCATTTCTCTCTAGCTCAAAAATTGCTCTTTTTAATGCCAGTATCTCTTGTTCCATATAATTCCCCTCCACTATTATTTATATTAGTAGAACAAGGTTTTCCAATCTTTTCTTCAAGAAAACTATTATGTCTTATGTTAATAATCAAGGAATAAATAATTACTACAAAAAATGAAAATTGTGGAGCAATAATTGCCGCATCTATAAATCCATGTATAAATATTGAAATCAAGCTCAATATACTAGATATAGCAATGTCCTTATACATATTATTTTGTGATTTATATATATAATATATACTTTTTATTATGCCTAATAAAATTATACCAAAAAAAATCAAGCCAATAAATCCTGTTTCACCAAGTATGTTTAAAATGATATTATGGGCATGGTATACTGGTGAATCAATTTCATTTGAATAATAATTTATATAATACTTCATTGTATTCAAACCGCTACCAAAGAAAAAATGATCCTTTATACTCTTTAGTGTAGCTTTATAAATTTCTAGTCTGTATTGAATACTGTGATCATGTAAGGATTTACCCAAATTAATCCTTTCGATTCCTGTTGACCCATTGATTAGAAGCAAAGAAATAAAAAATATAAATGAATATATTATATAAATAACTTTTTTCCTATAAAGAAATACTAAAAAGGCTATAATCAATAATGTTAACCAAGCGCCTCTAGAGTAAGTGAGTATCAAACAAAAGCTAGATAAAACTAAAGATATAATATTTATCCTTCTGTATGTAATATTTTCTAAAGAAGTTAACTGAAGGCAGCTGCAAAAGACCAAATAACCTGCTAATACATTTGGATTCAGTAAACTTGAGTAGGCTCGCATAGTAATACTATATACTTCACTATCTATCCATCCTGATGCAAAAAAGACGTCCTTTCCAAAATAAAATTGAATAATACCGTATATTGAAATAATTATATTACTAATTACAAAATATTTATATATGTCCATGGTATCATTAATTGAATATAAATACTTCCTAATAACAAGATACATAAAAATTAAAACAAATATTACACCCACTCCCAATAGGCTATCCATCTTGTAGTCCGATACAATTAAAGAAAAAACCCCCATAAAAAATAGGCTGAGTACAAGCTTTTCTTTGACTAATAAACATATTAAATCCTTCAATTCACCCTTTACCAATTCATAAAAAAGAAATGATAAAAAAATGGCATAGCCAGAAAATGGTATAACCGAGCTGCATATTAACGAACCAATTACTACTAGTTTAACAACCTGTTCCTTTTTCACTTTGATTCCTCCGAAAATTTTTACTCCTTTTAATGAGCTATATTATAAACATAGATAAGGAAATTTGAGGTATAATATTTAATGTCATACTTTATTCCCAATATCGTATACATTAAACCCTTTAAAATTTCCCAAATTTTATTTTATCACATTAATGACACTTTTTTAATTAATTTTTATTTTTCATTCACAGGTTCCATATTTCACCTTAATTATAAACAAGCAAATTTAAGATTAAAATGAATCGCAAATAAGCTAGGAGGTCATATTATGAGTAAAGCAGTTTTTTTAGATAGAGATGGTGTAATTAATGATAACTATAAACCCGTTAACAAACCTGAAGACTTAAAAATATACCCATGGTCAGCGGAGTCAATTCTAAGGCTAAATAGGGCCGGGTATTATGTTTTTGTGGTAACTAATCAAGGTGGAATAGAAATGGGATATTTTAAAGAAAGGGACCTAGAAGAAATTCATGGTAAACTAATAAATGAAATAAAAAAATCTGGGGCACATATAGATGAAATTGATTTTTGTCCACACTTCAAAACCAAATGCGAATGCCGAAAACCTGAAGCGGGTATGCTTAAAAGACTCTCAAAAAAATATTCTATTGACTTAAATAATTCTTTTATGGTTGGAGATAGAGATGTCGATATTGAAGCCGGAATTAAAGCTGGATGTAAAACCATTAAAATAGGTAAACCATATCACAAAGCTAATCATACAGTAAAAAATCTTTCGGAGGCGGTAAAAATTATTTTATCATAGCACAGGCACATTCAAAAAATAAACTATTCATCTTACTCATTCTTTCGATTATTTTTTTCATATACCTAGATCATTGTTAATAAAAACCATTCACTATAAGCATGTATGATGAATGGTTTTTATTTAATCTAAATTTATCCTACAATATGGTATCCGCAATCTACATGAATATTTTCCCCTGTAACTCCTGTGCCAAGGTCACTACATAGAAATAAAGCCGTATTTGCTACCTCTTCTGTTTTAACTAGCCTCTTCATTGGAGCAACTTCTTCAAAACCCTTTAGCAGTTTTGTAAAATTCTTAACTCCCTTAGCAGAAGTGGTTTTAATCGGGCCAGCAGAAATAGAGTTAACTGTAATGTTGCCAGGTCCTAAGTCAACAGCTAGATACCTAACGCTTGCTTCTAATGCAGCCTTAGCAACGCCCATTACATTATAGTTTTTAACTGCCCTTTCTGATCCAAGGTAAGATAAAGTAACTATACTTCCCCCTTCAGACATAAGAGGCTTAGCATATCTAGACACAGCCACTAATGAATACGCACTTATATCTTGAGCCATTAGATATCCTTCCCTTGATGTGTCATAGTAACAGCCCTGTAATTCATCCTTATTAGCAAAGGCAATACTATGTACTAATCCATTAAGAGAACCCATTCTTTCCTTAACTTCTCCAAAGGCTCTTTCGATATCTTCATCCTTTGTAACATCACATGAAATTAATAATGGATTTTCCACATTCTCTTCTTTTAAAAATTTCTCTAAATTAGCTTTGCTTTTTTCTCCAAAGTAAGTAAAAGCAACATTTGCTTCCTCTTCAATAAACTTCTTAGAAATTCCCCATGCAATACTCCACTTGTTAGCAACTCCCATAATTAATATATTTTTATCTTTAAGTAAACTTCCCATGTTTTTCCTCCTTTGATAATGTACAAAATATAAATAAAAACTATCTAAAATAAATTATACAATATCATAGTTTAAAACTCAAAATAAACATATTTTTAACATAAAATTTCCAATATTTCTTTCATTTTCTGTAATAAATATTATGTATCCTATCTACCCCATATAAGACATAATATATATTATATCATTTTTTCTATAATTTTACTTTTTTACAAAACTCCTTTCCTCTGAATTCAATTATTCATAGAAAATTTAAACTAACCTAAATATTTTCCAGAATTCTGTGGATAATGGGGTTTAATTTTAGTGGTTTAATATTTATAATATATGTATATAGTTAGAGTAATTAATCTTTTACATACAGGAGGTTCTAATGGGGAACATTGTTATTTCTAAGCTCATGATAATATTTATTATTATTTTAATTTACTTTATCTTATCTAAATCTTTAATACTTTTGCTACCTTTTATTTTGGGATGGATTATTTCAGTAATTGTTGAACCAGTAGTGTCCTTTCTAAATAAAAAATTTAGAATCTATAGGGGAATAGCATCATTTATATCCATTATTGGTTTTGTTGTGATAGCTGGATTAATTGTTTCTTCCTTGGGTGGACTTTTAATTTCAGAACTAACTAAGTTATCCAACAAACTACCGGACTTAAGTATTAAAACAAAGGATTTTCTTTCATATTTTGATACTAAATTTCAGTCCCTTTACATAAATATTTCCCCAGACATATCCCAGTCAATATATGATACCCTATACAATATTTTGAATTCCTTAACAAAATATATTGGCGTATTGGCAACATCTACTTTAAATTTTGTAACTGCAATACCAAATTTTGTTTTATTTATTTTGTTTACTTTGCTCTCTTCATTCTTTATATCGAAGGATAAAGAAAAAATATATAAATTTATAAGAATTCGTATACCCGACAGTATATTTAAAAGCAAAAAATTAAAAATTTTAAAGGATGATTTGTTCTCCGCTTTATTAGGATATATCAAGGCTCAGCTCATACTTATGACTATCACCTTTGTTGAAAGCGCCATAGGTCTAACCTTAATAGGTGCAAATTACTCAATTCTTATTGCCTTAATAGTTAGTTTTGTAGATGCTTTGCCTGTGTTAGGTTCAGGATCAATTTATATACCATGGATTATCCTTAAGCTTTTACACAATGATTTTAATACAGCGATTTTTCTTCTAATACTTTATTTGACTATTACTATTGTTAGACAAACTTTGGAGCCTAAAATATTAAGTACACAAATAGGTTTATACCCATTAGTAACTTTGATGTCTATTTATATTGCAATTAGATTATTTGGTTTTATTGGAATAATACTTGGCCCAATAATCGTTATATCCATATTAGCTCTTCAAAAAATGGGTATTATACCTACCTTGAATCCCCATATTAAAAATGAAAAATAAATAATTTTCATGTGTTTTTATATAATGTTCGGATGTACTCGAACATTATCATCAATTTTATTTTTTTAACATGCTGTAATATCTTTTCTAATGCTTGTGCTTTTAACTTGAAAACGTTATCTGTTTTCATTGTATAACTTTACATTTTTAAAAAATATGCTATAATTGTTCATAATATACAATTAATGAAAGAGGTGTATCAATGGATAAACTGCTATACTTTATACCCCCGGAAAAACATGATTGTGAATCACTTAGGGCTGTACTTGAAAGCCATAAGGAAATTAAATTTGTATCATTGGCTGCTGTTGATCTTGGTAATAATGATACCGATGAAAAAATACCTATTAATATAATGCTTGAAGATATTGAAGGTTTTTTACAAAATGGTGCCCAAACTGATGGTTCAAGTGTTTACTTACCTGAGATAGCAGAAATAAATAATGCAAAGGTCGATATTATACCGGATTTAGATGTTAAATGGTTTGTTGACTACAACTATGATTTTATTGACCCTGAAACTAACCTGCCTGTAGGTACGTTGTTAATTCCTTCCTATCTTGAACATGATGGTACATTGGTTGGTTCTCGTTCAGTTCTAAAGTCATCTATAGATAATTTTAAAAAAGAAATACAATCTATTCTTAGTAATTACAAGTCAATCCTAGATGAATTTAGTATAAAATCCCTAGATGATATTGATAAAATTATACTTACTACGGCTACAGAACTTGAATTCTGGGTACAAACTCCCGGTGATAAAGCTGACTTTGAACACTTATCTACTTCTCAGAACCTAAAGGAACAATATTGGAAGCGTACAGTAGGCCCTGTTCGTACTGCCATGGAAAAATCATTGATTTTATTAAATAAATATGGCTATGAAGCAGAAATGGGACATAAAGAAGTGGGAGGGATTCCATCATCGGTTTCTAAAAACGGAAAATTCAACCACATAATGGAACAACTGGAAATAGACTGGAAATATAGTACAGCAATGCAAACTGCTGATAATGAATTATTTGCAAAGGAAATTATCAAAGAAACCTTTGTTAGTCATGGACTAGATGTCACATTTTTGGCTAAACCAATCGAAGGCGTTGCTGGTAGCGGTGAACATACACATGTTGGTGTAGCAGTAAAACTAAAGGATGGGTCTATTCGGAACCTATTTACTCCTTCAGATATGTCTAAATACTTTATGAGTTCAATGGGTTGGGGTGGTTTAATGGGACTACTTAAAAACTACGAGGTTGTTAACCCATTTATTACTTCTACAAACGATGCTCTTAATAGATTAAAGCCTGGATTTGAAGCCCCTATTTGTATTGTTTCTTCTATTGGCCATGAGGTTCAAACACCTTCAAGAAATAGAACTATCTTGGCAGGTTTAATCAGAGATTTTAATAATCCTCTTGCCACCAGATTTGAAGTTAGAGTACCTAATCCTACAACTAATACCTATTTAGCCACCGCAGCAATTTATCAAGCCATGCTAGATGGAATCGAAGCAGTAATTGAATCAGGCAAGGATAATAAAGCCCTTGAGGCAGAATTCTCAAAATCAGCTGGAGAAGAAGGCTTCTACTTAGAAAAAAATAGAGCCTATAGAAGTGAAGACGACGTATTTGATCACTACACAGACGAAGAAAGAAATACTCTATTTGGTATTCCGCCTTCAACTGTATGGCAAAACATTAGCAATTTAGATAAGTACCCAGATAAACTTAGGGTTTTATCGAAAAATGGGGTGTTTTCCGAAAAGATTATAGCATCCTATAAAGCAAGCGTATTAATGCAGTGGACTACTGAATTAAAAGATAGGATCATCCCTTCAAATATTGAATTGGTTAGAGAATGTAAAAAAGTCCATGATATAGATTATGCAACGGATTTGGATGTGGTTAATTGGGAGAAAGTTAATCATCTCAAATATTATTTAATGAAGGATAGCTTAACCCAAAAATCTCTATTTACTAGAATAAGAGAATGTATTGATAATAAGGATTATGATTTAGCGTCGGATTTACAAATAGAAATGAGTGAAAAAATCACTTTATTAAAGAAACTATATGCAAGCTATAAGAGAAACCTTTTCAAAGTAGACTAGGTTTATAGGAGTAGCTAAGTTATCAATCCCTTTGTATACCAAAAGAAGATATCCCAGAACAACGAAAAATTTTGTCATTCTGGGATATCTTCTTTTTTGTATCCATAACTTGTATAGCATCCTATAATCAAATCCCTCTGATTTTCTATGAATAATCTAGATACTAAAGAGTAAAAAATATTAGTATCTTTAATGCCTTTAAAAAATTAATTACTAAGGTGCGAGGTGGATAAATGGATCTAAATAGTATTAAAGGATTAAAAAATTTAGAAATAAATAAGATAAACTTGGGAGTACGTCCATTTATTTCATCTATCATAATACTTATATTGGCCTTTGTATTAATTAAATTGGTGATGTTTTTAACTAAGAAAATCATTGAAATAACAAAGTTCAATGAACAAAGAGAAAAAACCGTAAAAAGCGTAATTGATTCTGTTGCAGCATACTTCATAATGACCTTTGCCATCCTAACTATTCTAAGTGAATTTGGATTGATAAAGAAAGCTACCATTCTCACAGGAGCTGGTATTTTTACTTTAGTTGCTGGTCTTGGGGCCCAAAATTTGATAAAGGATTTTATAAATGGATTTTTTTTACTTTTTGAAAGACAAATGAAGGTAGGAGACTTTATTTGCATAAACGAAAAATATTTTGGGACAGTAGAGGAAATCGGTCTAAGGGCTACGGCCATAAGGGAATGGTCATTAACAAAGATTTATATCCCTAATGGTGAAATAAAAACTTTGAAAAATTATTACAAAGAGAAATCTAGAGTAATTATCGAAATAATAGTTCCCTTTGAAGAAAATCACGATGAAGTTGAAAAAGCTTTGAAGGAAGTATGTTGTATTATTAATGAAAAATATGAAGATAGATTGTATAGGATAGGAAATACAAATTATTCAGAATTTGACCTAGTTGGAGTAATATCATTCAATGGCATGGAGGGTGGCGCAAAATATATAATCACTGGAATAGTTATACCACGTCATAAATGGTTTATTAGGAATAGAATTAACGAAACTGTACTTAGAGTATTTAATGAAAAAGATTTGAAAATGGGATATCCAAAGATATGGTTTAGCGGTAAAGAAAAATAGCTTTATTTTCAGCTCATCATTTTAAGATATTTATATACATAAAAAAGGGACAACAAAACAGGATATAGTAGGTATTTCTAATTTTCACTTGACAAAGTAAGCACTTCAATGACTATAAACTGTCTTTTTACAATTAGACAACTCATCTAAAGTTAACACAAAACAGAAAAATCTAGCTGGGAAGGCTAGATTAGTATTTTGCAAATTTAGATAATGACAAAACTATTCTTCCCTCCGAAGATATCTAATAACATAGGCAGGTTTCCTGACTCACACTTCAACCTAATCCCTCGCCTTCCCGATATTATCAGTGGCTTTATGAGGTTTCGTCAATGTTTACAGTAGCGGGGGCTGCGACGGACTTTCACCGTACTTCCCTTTTACCCTCCTTGAGGCACCTATATCTCTATTTTGTTGTCCATATTTATTATATCTTAATTTTTTAAAAAAGACAACAACTTCTAAAATAATTTAAATCTTATTTCAATATAATAAAAAATCACTCCAAAAATAATTGCTGGTATTGTAGTAATAATAGTAGCCCATAGAGAAGATTTTCTATCAATTGCTAAAAGAGGAAATAAAGCATCCCCATCCTGTGATATTGCGTTAGCTAAAAGTGCCGCAAAGGGTACCATTCCCTTGGTGAATAAAGCAACAAAAATTACTTGTGGGCCACATCCAGGTATAAGACCTATCACAGCCCCAATTATAACTGCAATAAATCCAGCGGAAGTCATTGCATCAGTCATAATTGCTTCACCAACTGCATAGTTGCCTCCACCTAATCCAAATACACCAAATTCATAGATAAGATATGCAACGTATACCCAGGTTGATACAAAAGCTGTCTCTTGGGCACTATGAATGAGTGTTTCTTTTAAAGACATAACCTTTAGCTCAGCTTCCTCATGGGTATCATCCTGCAGGAATTTTTTACCCATAATCATGAGCAGTATTGAGAATAGGGTTCCCCCAATACCTACTATAGAGCCCAAATTAGGAATAAACAAGCTGTTTACATCTACTTGGAACAATAGAGCTATTCCCAAAATAAGCCCCAGTGATATTATTCCCCAATAAGTTAAATAGCTTTTATGGGTAAATTTATAACCTAAAGATTTGTGGTCTTGATGACCCTTAGCTTTGTGATGCAGTGCTATATCGATTTCATCACCTTCTTCGTGGCCAATATGGGATATGATATCTTCTTTGCAAGATTGTGAGTTTTTACACTCATAGTTTTGTGTCATATGTTCTGCTTTTTCATGCAGCTTTTTTAATTCCTTTTTAGATAGCTTGTTCATATTTAATAGCAGCTTATCACCAACTTTATAATAATCCACAATATATCCACTTATTATGGCTGCAATAAATGAAAGCACACTGACCAATAAATAGTGAAAAGGAAGTGTAGATATTATTACAAAGGCTGAATCCCCCATAGTCGCTATTAATGTTGCTACTACGGTTCCAAAGCTAACCCTTCCTTTCACAAATAAAGGCATAATAAATATAGCACCACCGCAACCTGGAGTTAAGCCTAACAATGCCCCTAAAATAGGTTGCCATTTCTTTGATGCTTCAATTTTTCTTACAAATTCACCAGACTTTTTATAGTCTACGTAGCCAAACAAAAGTAAAACAGCCCCAACAAAAACCCCTACCTGTAAAAATGAATTTTCTGCACTTGCTAAAACTATTTCAAAAATATTATTCAACATCTTTTACCTCCTAATAACATTTATCATTTTAAAAAATACCCCTAACTATTCTATATTAAACATATTTCCATGAAAATACCTTATATAAGTCATCTCCACTAAATGATAATTTTCTATCATAATATATGAGTACTTGGGTGGGAAAAATTTGAAGTTAGTAAAAAAAATGACACAAGGATTAACAGGTGATATAATAGAATATAAAGGAAATTACTTCAACAACTTAAATAAAGGAGGTAATACAGTGGAAGGTTTAGTTGCTGTAGATTTGGGAGTAACAACTGAAAGTAGCATAGACTTAGATAGCTTAGACCTCAATACTTTCAACAGCCTGTTACTTAAAACAAATCTGGAACATAAAAAGTTCCTTATTACAGAAAAGGGTAAACCAATAGCTGCAATAGTTCCAGCTGACGAGTATAATCCATGCTTAAATAAGCTTAATGAACAGGAATTGAATTCATTGTTAGATGAATATGAAGAAGAACTAGATCGTATGATTTAACGCTTTACTAATTATGCCTTGAAACCTATGCTATCAAAATCTAAGAAACAAGTAGGGCCATAATATGCTATGTCTCTACTTGTTTGTTGCAAATCCGTGTATTCTAGTCTGCTACTAAATTCTTTTATGTAGTGCCTAGATAACTTAATCCCAGCTCCATCAACATAATAAGAAAGGTAGCACTTTAATCAGAGCTACCATATTTTTTAGATACATATTGATCTATCCCATCTGCTACTTTCTTAGAAAAGTTTACTGCTTCAACTACGGTTTTAGCTCCAGTTACTACATCCCCCGATGCAAAAACCCCTTCCCTAGTGGTTCTTCCAAACTCATCCGTTGTTACTAAACCAAATTTATTTATCTCTATTCCTTTGGTATGTGAAACTATATTGGCCTTTGGGCCTTGGCTTGCTGCGATAATAATAGAGTCCACTTCAAATAACCCTTCGGAATCTTTCAATATAATTAATTTTTCTTCTCCATCTTCCTCTACTTTTTTAGTTTCTAAATATTCAACCCCTTGATCCTTTAATTCTATAGGGGTTTTATAAAATTCAAATCTAACACCATCTAGTCTAGCATATTCTATTTCATTCCTACTAGCCGACATGTCTTCTTCGCCTTTTCTATACATTATATAGACCTCATTGACATCCTTTCTTATGGCAGTTCTCGCTACATCCATAGCTACATTCCCGGCCCCGATCACACATATTTTTTTCCCTAAATCATATACGTCAGGATTTTTCAAATAATCTATGGCATAATGTACATGTCCTAAACTTTCCCCCTTAAGTCTTAGGGGTTTTGGATTCCAAACTCCAGTACCTATAAAAATGGCTTTATATCCGTCTCTAAAAAGATTGTCAATTGTAATCACAGGCCCTACTAAGGTATTAGGTCTTATTTTCACCCCCATATTAGTTAATTGGTCTTTAAGTCTATCTAAAATGTCCTTAGGCAGTCTAAAATTTGGTATGCCGTACCTTAAAACTCCTCCTATCTTATCACGAAGTTCGAATATCGTAATATCATATCCCCTAGCAGCTAAGATAAATGCAATTGTTATCCCTGCAGGCCCTGATCCTACTATAGCTATTTTTTTATTTGGATCAATATTTGGCTTCATGTTCATTTTATTCAAATAGTAATCTGATATATATCTCTCAATAGAACTCCAGTGAATGGGGTTTCCCTTATTTGAAAGTATACAGCTACCCTCACAAAACTTTTCATGGGGACACACTAGGGAACAAACCGATGAAAGTGGATTATTTAAAAATAATTTTTCTCCTGCTTCCAGAATCTTACCATCTAAAAATAAATTTATTACTTCATTTATAGGAGTATTAACTGGACAACCCTTTCTACATCTAGCATTTTTACATTGTAAACATCTTTTAGCTTCTTCAATAATATGTTCAGCCATAAAATCACCTTCTAAATAGATATTAATTAAAGTTTTGACTAGAATCTATATATATAGATATTCCAGTTAAACAGTTAATTTATACACATCAAAAATCCCTAAAAACATCGGATATTTTGAGATGTATAAATTAAGTTTAACTTTGGGAAATCTATATTGTTTCTATATTAATATAATTTTTTGCTTACACTTTATTTCATTGTTTATTTTAACTTAGTACTTAATTTATTATACTAATATATATAGATTGCAGTCAAAACTTTAATTAGTAAAAGGCCAACATAACAGTCGACCTTTTAATTTTATAAGTGATATACCTGATAAACCATATTCATTTACTATGTATCAAACACACTTATTCTTATATTAATAATCATTAATAATTATTTAAAAAATTGCACAGGCTTTATTGAATACACTTAATCTTTAACCGTCGCCTTTCTATTTCCTGTAATAGATTTTCTATCTCTCCCCTTTCAACTGAATTATTATGACTTAATTCTTGAAGCATCATTTCAAGCTCTTTCTTTAATTCACTTTTAAAATCAAAGTTTTTTCCCTCCCTCTTTGCATCCACCAAATTTTTGAAGTTTTTTTGTATTGTGATGTCTATTACCTTACTTGAAGTATTCATTATACTTACCTCCTTTTATTTTTAACTATAATACTATTCAATAAAGTATGGCTATTTCCTCTTGGTACTTACTGGACTATTTGCCTTAATTAAATTGATTTTCATTTAACAGCTAAATTTTTATAGAGATTCCAATTAAAACTTTAATTTATACATATCGAAACCTCGACCTGCATTTATTCTGAAACTCCCCATAAAAAATTACCCACTGCCGTAACAAGTGGATAAATTAATGGTTTCTTTTAAATTTTTTAAAGAAGCTTACTAATATCAAATAATGAATCTAGAACCAGCCAGTTTTGTGGAAAATACTTATTTATGGTCCAATAGCTTACTCCACCGAGATTCTTCCTACCTGCTAAATTAGCCTTTGCATCTATACTTCTTGCATCTTCAAACCATACCACATGCTGCTTCCCCTCACTATCATAATAATTAAAGAAAGGTGCCTGGGATTTCTGATCGTATTGTATGGCGGCACCCACATCTCCAGCTAGGTCTACAGCCCCTGTATTGGTAACTGTTTTTGCTGCTGTACCGGGAGTATAGGGTAGTGTCCAGTCATATCCATAATTAGGTATACCCATGAGAATTTTCCTGCTCGGTATTTCTGTTAGTGCATAATTGACAACCTTTTCAACCTCATTAATGGGAGCCACCGCCAATGGAGGTCCATAGGTATAACCCCATTCGTAGGTCATTATCACAACATGATCTGCTAAAGCACCGTGTACGGGATAATCATGGGCTTCATAAACTACACCTTTTTGATCTGCCGAGGTTTTAGGGGCCAAAGCCGTTGTGACAGTATATCCCATAGGTCTTAACCTACTAGTGACCTTTCTCAAAAAATCATTATAAAGTTCTTTATCCTCTGGGTAAATATACTCGAAATCTATATCTAATCCATAATAATTCTTTTCTTTTAAGGTATTAATTATGTTATTTATTAGTATCTCTTGGGTTTCTTCACTAGTAAGTATGCTACGGGCTATATCGCTACTAAAACCTCCTCCACTCTCTAGATTTGTTATTACCATTAGTGGAGCTACTCCTGCCTCCCTAGCTGCCTTTATCAAAGCTTCATCATCTATTGGATTTAATGACCCATCTGGATTCACTTCATAACTAAAAATACTTAGATACGTCAAATATGGTAAAGTCTTCTTGAGTACATCCATATCTATATTGGGAAAAGCGTATCCATTAACCTCTATACTCCCCAGTCTTTTCGATGTTGGCGGAATATCTATTATTTGACCTGGATATATTACTAGGGGACTTGTTATCTCGGGATTAGCATTAAGTATAGCCTCAACAGTGGTTCCATATTGTCTGGCAATTGAATAAAGAGATTCTCCTGAAACCACTTCATGCTCCCTTGTTCCCTGTAATATCACCAATGTCTGACCTACTACAAGCTTGCCAGGGTCCGTAAGTTCATTATCATCAGCAATTTTAAAAGGTGCTACTCCGTATAATTGTCCAATAGTATATAAGCTTTCACCCGGCTTAACAACATGAATTATCAAAAAATCACCCCTTTCATTTCAGTATATGCAGCAATAATATATATTGTTATATTTTATTAAAAAGTTAATTTTCTTAATTGAGCAAATTGCATAATTACTTTCTATAAAAACCATCTACTACATGTAGTTTAAAAATCTTCAAAGCTACACCACTAAATATACTATATCTTAAATATTCAAATTAAGGATGATATTCGCATATGCAATTGTGCCAAGTAAGAGTTATGCAATTTCCTCAATTAAGTAAAAAGTGGAATCTAGATTTTTAGTTCTAAGTTGTAAGTTCTAAGGTTTATGTTATTCCTTTATAGACAAATAGAATCTAAGGACACCAATCTCATAACTTTTACATAATATCTTTATTCTATAAATTATAGCAAATAAAAAATCACAGCCAATATTGACTGTGATTTTCTCTTTTAATTGACTTCTGAGTCCTAAGAAAATTACTAAAAACTTAGAACTTATCACTTAGAACTAACAAAGGGCTTCTTAGTCCTTTATTGATTAATCCCTTAACCTATGAACAAATAATCCACTTCTAAGCTTTGGTTCAAACCAAGTAGATTTTGGAGGCATGACTTCTCCTGCATCTGCTATTGATAATAGGTCCTCCATAGTCGTTGGATACATTGAGAAGGCTATCTTCATGTCATTATCTACTCTTCTTTCAAGCTCCTCAAGTCCTCTGATACCACCAACAAAATCTATTCTCTTATCTGTTCTAGGGTTTTCGATCCCTAGTATAGGATGTAAAAGATTTTTCTGCAATATAGAAACATCTAGCCTATCAACAGGATCATTTTCATCATATAGACCTTCCTGTGGAGATAATTTGTACCATTTACTATCTATGTACATACCAAAGGTATGTTTTTGAGTAGGCTTATATTGTCCTTCTCCATTATATTCTTCAACGCTAAATTTTTCGTTAACTTTGCTCATAAACTCATCATCTGTTAATCCATTTAGATCAACAACCACTCTATTGTAGTCCATAATGAATAAATCTTCATCTGGGAAAATTACTGATAAGAAGTAGTTAAACTCCTCTTTCCCTGTATAGTTCGGATTGGCTTCTCTTCTTTTTAAACCAACCTTTACAGATGATGCCGATCTATGATGCCCATCGGCTATATATAAATAGTCTATTCCATCAAAGATTTCTCTTATCCTACTATTTATGCTATCTTCATCTATAACCCAAGCTATATGGGTTATTGAATCTTCACTGGTGAAATTATAAACTGGCTTATGGAATTTTATCCAATCATTAATTATACTACTTAGTTCGTCATTTTTCCTATAGGTTAAGAAAATAGGTGCCGTATTTGCATCACAATGGTCAAAGTTATTTATTCTATCAACTTCTTTTTGTGGTCTTGTAAATTCATGCTTTTTAATGATATCATTCATATAGTCATCAATGGAAGTACAACCAACTATACCCGTTTGTACTCTACCATCCATTATTTGTCTATATATATATAATCTAGGTGTTTCATCTTGCTCTAATATGCCTTCTTCAATCATCTGATCTAAATTTTTTCTTGCTGTTTTATAAACGCTCTCATCATACTGACTTACAGAATTATCAACATCTATTTCTGATCTTACTACATGTAAGAATGAATATTCATTACCCTCTGCCATTTTATTAGCTTCTTCTCTATTCATAACATCGTATGGAAGTGAAGCCACTTTATCCACTAAATCAATCTTTGGTCTAATTCCTTTAAAGGGTCTTACAACAGCCATGCTATTACCTCCTATGCAAAGAATTTTGTTATAACATCTACTACTTCGACACCTATTCTAGCTTGAGCTTCCTTTGTAGATGCTCCAATATGAGGTGTCACGGAAACCTTTGGATGTGTATATAACACTTCATTTTTAGTAGGTTCTTCTTCAAACACATCTACTGCCGCAGCGGCTACCTTCCCTGAGTCAAGAGCCTTTATTAAAGCTTTTTCACAGATCACGCCTCCCCTAGCAGTATTAATAATATATACGCCGTCCTTCATTTTGTTAAATTCATTTTGTCCAAGTACAGCACCGGTTTCTTTATTAAATGGAACATGTACCGATATGAAATCTGCATTTGCCAACAGATCATCTAAATTCATATATTTGTACTCATGGTACCCTTCTTTTTCCCCGGATATATCGGTATAAGCAATTTTCATTCCAAGGGCATGGGCTTTTTTAGCCGCTTCCCTTGCAATTCTTCCAAATCCCACTAGTCCAAGGGTTTTGCCATTTAATTCAATTCCCTTATACTGTTTTTTATTCCATTGACCTTCTCTCATTGTAACATTTGATATATGAATGTATCTTGAAATGGCAAACATATGGGCTATGGCAAGTTCTGCAACGGATGCACTGCTTGCTTTTGGTGTATTCATAACCTGTATACCATGCTCTAATGCATAGTTAACATCAATATTATCTACTCCTACCCCAGCTCTTACAACAAGCTTTAATCTCTTGGTTTCTAAAGCTGCGCCTAAAACCTCTTTCCGTACCTTTGTGGCTGAACGCACTACCATAGCATCAAACTCTTTTACCTTTTCCTTAAGTTCTTCTACATCATAAAACTGCTGCACGACTTCAAAACCAGCATCTTCTAAGCTTTTAACAGCATTTTTATCCATGCCATCGGTAACTAATATTCTAATCATATTCAAACCCCCAAATGGTTATTCTAATCCTATAAACCTAGTATTTCTTCAATAATCTGCAATAATTGTTTTATTTCATCTAAAGTAGTTTCCGCCATATGGGCTATTCTAAAGGTCTTTTCCTTAAGGTCTCCATAACCATTAGATATCATATATCCACGTTTTCCTAACTCTTTATTCAAGTCAGCAACGCTTATACCCTTAGTATTTTTAATAGTCGTCAATGTATTTGAAGCATACTTTTCTTCAGCGAGCATTTCAAAATGTTTATTTGCCCATGACCGAACATACTCTGCCATTTCTAAATGACGATTAAATCTATTTTCAAAACCTTCTTCTAATATCTTGTCCAATTGATAATCTAATGCAAACATATGTGGTAATGAAGGAGTTGATGGATACTGATGATCTTTCTTTTGTATGTAGTTGTATAGATTTAATAAATCTAAATATAATCCTCTATTAGGAACTTCCTTAGCTGCATCAAGGGCTTTTTGAGATATTGAGCAAATCGCTAATCCTGGAGGTAGTCCAAGACACTTTTGTGTAGAAGTAATGCAAATATCAACTCCAAGTTTATCTACTTCTACCTTTGCCCCACCTAATGAGCTAACTGTATCTAAACAGAATATCACATCAGGATATTTCTTCAAAACTTCTGCAATCCCATTTACTGGATTCATAATCCCCGTTGAAGTTTCATTATGAGTTATAGTGATCAAATCATATTTCCCAGTAGCAAGCACTTCATCTACCATTTCTGGAGTGGTGGGCTTACCCCATTCCGAAGCAAACTTATCTGCCGGAACTCCATTTGCTTCTGCCATCTTATACCATCTATCCCCAAAAGCTCCCACCGAAAATACAGCAGCTCTTTTTCTAGTACAAGAACGAATCGCACCTTCCATTAACCCACTACCAGAAGTAGTAGATAACATTATTGTATTTTTAGTATACATGAGTTTCTGCATCTTCTCTGCAATACCTCTTTGTAAGTCAGAAGCATCCTTAGTACGATGTCCTATCATAGGTGTAGCTAGTTTTTGAAGTACATCCTCTGCAACATCAACCGGCCCAGGTATAAATAGTCTTTTATGCATTTGTTTACCTCCCATATAAATTTTTTTATATAAAAAAACGTTTTCTATGATTAATAATATCATTAATAGAAATTTCAAACAACATTTTTGAGGATTGTTAAAAAATCTTAATCTATATCACTGACATCATACAAATCTACTCTTCTGTGCTTAAGTAAGGGTAATTGATTTCTAATTTTTTTAACCCTCGATAGATCTATATTTGCATAAATAATTCTTTCCTTTTCATCGGCTTCAGCAATAACGTCCCCCCAAGGATCGGCTATTAAAGAATGTCCAAATGCAACATATGATGAATCTAGGTTTCTAGCAGGTGAAGCTGCAACAAAATATACTTGGTTATCAATTGCTCTTATTTTTGATAAGGCATGCCAATGGGCAGGCCCTGTAGTCATATTAAATGCTGCGGGAATAATAATAATTTCTGCGCCCCTTAGGGTCATCAATCTCATAAGTTCTGGAAATCTCATATCATAGCAAATTGCGACACCTATTTTACAAAACTCCGTATCAAAAACTGTAATATCATTGCCATATCCTAGGGTATCTGACTCTTTAAAGCTAATATCATCTTCTATATCAATATCGAAGAGATGTATTTTTCTATGTTTCCCAATTACATTTCCTTTCCTATCAAATATATAGGAGGTGTTAAATATATTATCTCCCTCTTTTTCCGGTATTGATCCTCCTACAATATAAACCCTTTCATCCTGAGCCAACTTTGATAAAAAACTGGTTGTTTCCCCAGGGAATTCCTCTGCGAATCTAGGAAAAGAACTATTACCGTATGGACAGTTAAACATTTCTGGTAAAACCACCAAATCTGAACCATTATGGCTAGCTTCTTTTATCATCTCTTTAGCTTTTCCTAAGTTATCCTCCTTTTTTTGTAAAACATCTAACTGACAAACTGCGATTTTAAATTCAGACACATATGCCCCTCCTTTCTTTTATATATTTTACCATTTTTTAATAATTTATATTATAAATTTTCTTTGCCGTATAAAAAACAAAATGCCATAGAAATAATTAAAGTACACTAATCATTTCTATGACATATAGATATTCCAGTTAAACAGTTAATTTATACACATCAAAACTCCCTAGACTCATCGGATATTTTGAGATGTATAAATTAAAGTCTATACTAAAATCCCTATATTAATCTTTATTTACTAAGAATTTTTAGTATCCCGATTTCGTAACCTTCCTTTACTTCCATTAGATGCTTAATTCCCATGTCACAATATTTCTTTATGGATAAATCTAAATATTTTGAAAACACCTTATTTAAGCTTTCATTGCCTTTCATATTTGCCTTGATTTCTGCCTTAACTCTGTAAACTATCCCAATTTCTAAAGGACTTTTCAATTTTCCAGAATAGTACTCAGCGTTTTTCAGATGCTCCAAGGCCAAATCATATTTACCTTCTTTACATTTAATCAATGCCATAAAACCTTCTGCCGTTGAACGCCCCCATAAAGTATCAATTTGTCCATAAATGATAATGGCTCTTTTTAAATATTCCTTTGCCCTTAGATAATCACCTTTTTCAAAGGCCGCTTGTCCTGCATTGGTATTGAAAATAGTTAGTCCCCTTAAAAGTTTTTTTTCTTCGCATATTTTCATAGCCCTGTCATAATAGTTTAATGCCTTGGAAAATTCCATTCTATGTCTTCTTATTTCACCAATATAATTATAGCAAGCAGCTATATTTAAGGAATATTTACTATCATTATTTATATTTGTAAAGGTCTTTATTGATTCCGTAAGTAACTTTTCAGCTTCATCATATGCTTCCATCATAATTTTGTTTAGACCCTTTAATCTTAAAAATATGCCTATATCTTCATCTAAGTTATGGGCATAAGCAATCTTTAGTCCCTTATCTATGTTATCCTCCATAAAAAAAATGTCATGAACTTGAATACCATAATATATATTTTGCCTATATCCCTTTAGTGCATATTTAAAGGATTTTATACTAAGGGCTTTATCAATCATCTCTTCAATATTTTTATTACCTTGTTTATATTCCCCTTCTCTAATTAAGTATCTTCCCTTTATATGTAAATACCCTATCTCCAATGTAATTACTTCTTCAATATCTACTTCTATATCCTTTAACTTTGTAAAGAGTTCTTCAATATCGTTAAAATAATCTAGTACCTTTTTAATACTCATGTTTTTAAAATTTGGTTCTTTGAAGTCTACATAGCTTATAATGGGAAAAAGCTCATGTTTTATATCCAAATATACATCTAAGTATTTAATCATATATTTCAAGGTGTTTAAAGTGTTTCCAGCATTTGAATAGTGATAAATTAGCTTTGGATATATGGCCACGTCCCTTTTATCATTCCTAAGGGATTTTAATGTTATATCCCCTATTTTATTATGCAGTATTCTCCTTTTAGCTGAAGATAGGCTGTAATATACATATTCTCTAAGCTTTTGATGGGTAAATTTATAACTAATTTCTTCTCCCCCAATTTCATAGATGATATACTTATTATGAAGTTCTTCCATAATCTCAATAATCTCGAATTCATCTTTCCCCGATAATTCTTTTATCATTTTCAATGTCACTTTGTCAAAAAACATGGCTCCTATATTAAGAAGCTTCTTGCCTTCTTGAGATATATCAATGAATTTACTTTTAAGTATATCCTTCATTTTAGGGGAAATTACATTTTCCAAGTCCCCTTTTTCCTTAATCATGTTAAGATATTCCATAAGAAAAAAAGTATTACCTTCAGTTTCTTTGTATATTATTTCCTTTGTCCTTTTTTTAATTGTAGGCCCCTTAAAATATTTATGGATGAAATCATCCATTTCATCCTTTGTGAATCGATGAAGCTTAATTACTTCAAGTAAATTATGGGATCTTAACATTGTAATAAACTGATCTATTCTTTCATAATGCACATTCCTACAAGTACTTAGAAGCATGATATTATGGTTTCTATGAATAATAGTTGACAAAAGGGATAGACTTAAATCATCTATCCATTGCATATCCTCAAAGATAAGAATTATTTTTCTTTTTTCAACAACCCTTTTAAAAACCCCCTGAATAGCTTCTTCAATAACACTAAATTTTAATGTATCTAAAACTTCAACGGGGTTCTTCTTATCTATCATTTCCTCATTATAAAAGGATGGAAAAATATATGAAATCATTTTCCTCCATGTCAAAGGAATTTTGATTGTGTTTTCTTCAATAATAATAGAAAGCTCAGAAAGTATATCATTCCATGGTTTTAAAAAGTAATGTTTTTCCGCTTGATAGCAATTTGTCTCAAATATATATACATTCTCTTTTTCGATACTCCTATAAAATTCATCCTTTAACTTTGTTTTTCCTATTCCCGCTTCTCCTTTAATGAAAACAGACATATACCCTTTATTATCCATAAACAATCTGAAATTCTTCTTAAGAAAACTTATCTCTTTTTCTCTTCCATAAAATAATTCCTGTGGCCTTCTATCAAGCATTGGTTCCTTAACCTTATAAATTCTTTTTATATCTTTAATGATATTTTGAGTTTTTAAATCCGGTTTAATCCCAAGTTCCTTATCAAGGGTATTCTCTAATCTATCATATAACTCTATAGCTTTATTATAGGTACCCTGTTCTCTATAAACATTCATCAATATCCGATAGGGTCTTTCATCAAATTCATCTTCGTTTAATATAAGCTTTGCAAATTTTTTAACTTTATCTAAGTCCTTTTCATTAAAGGAAATATCTATACTATTATATATCCTCGATAGATATATATCTTTATAATACTGTCTTTTGTTAAACAACCAATTTTCAAAGCCTTCTGCCCTCTTTACTCCAAACCCCTTTAAAAATTCGCCCTCATATATCTCTATGAAATCCCTTTTTCCACATAATAATAATTCTAAATCGCTCTCTATTTCTATATCTGGATTTAAGATTACGGTTGACTTTTGAGGAGATATGATAATATCCATATCAAAGGCTTTTCTTATTTTATACATTGCATTTCTAAGGTTTTTTTTGGCAATCTTGTCCCCAGACTCACCCCAAAATAAAGAAACTAGCTCGTCCCTTGTAGCCTGCTTATTGACAAGCAAATAATAGAACAAAGCCTCTGCCTTCATGAATGGAAATTTAATCTTTTCATTATCTCTCATTACACAAGGAGTATTGAATAATTTTACTTTTATTAAACTCATCCTATCCCCTCTTTATATTTATTGAGCCGACAACTAACGTTCCCGCAGTTCGCAATCGTTTCCTGCTGATCTGCCACACTCTATAACTTAGCCACTCACAATAAATTCTTGCGCATCACTCAATCACCAACATGAGAATATCCCTAACTGTGGTTTGTTATATATAGTAATTAACATTATTCACTACGTTTTTTATTTTCAATTACCATCAAAATTGTTACTATTAGTATTGTTACTGGAATTAGCAAGCTATACGTTTTCAAATTAAATTTCCCTTCGATACTAGTTACTACTATGTAAAATATTACTCCTATAATTATGTTTTTCAAATTCATTTTTCCTCCTATCTGTCTTCAATACCAAATATCCCTCAAATAATTACATTTCTATAGTTCGTTTTTAATCCTCGGTTTATAATTAATTATTACACATAACTGCTGTCTTCCCACAGTAAAATTTTTGGGCAATTCTTTAAGGTTTCAAATATATAAACTAACAGACCTAAGAGTTTTACTCAAAGCTCTGTTAACCTAAAAGAACAATATTTTAGGTGGAAAATAAACCTAATATACTTAAAGATTTTTATAGAAAATTAAAAAGCTATAACTATTCCTCCGTCATTAGCATATACAGTACTTATTCCTGCAGTCTCTACGATTATTATATCTTTAAAGTTATATCTTTGCATTATTTCACCCTTTAGCTTTTGTGCCCTATCTAAGCAATTACAATGAGCTATTCCAAGAATTTTTTCTTCAATTTTTTCTCCCTGTTCTTCTATTAATTCAACTAAACGTCTTAATGCTTTTTTAGAACCCCTAGCCTTTTCAACTAAGCTTATGGTTCCCTTATCCGTAGAACCCATTATTGGCTTAATAGAAAAAGCAGTAGCCAACTTCGCAACTATCTTATTAATCCTTCCTGCTTTTATCAAATTGTCTAGGGATTCCAGAACAAATAATGTTTTCATATCCTTTATGTACTCATCTACCTTTTCAACAACTTGATGGGTTTTATAGTTAAGCTTTGATAATTCCATAATTTTAAGCCCAACTAGTGTCTGCCCAACAGATGCACTAAGTGAATCAAAAACATGAATGAATTTGTCCTTTGACTCTTCAAGATACATCTGCCTAGCCAAAACTGCACTATTATAGCTTCCACTTAACTGGGAAGATAATGTTACAACAAATACATCTTCTTTTCCCTTAAATCTATCTAGAAAATCATTTGGTGAAGGGCTCGCAGTTTTTGGAGGTTTGTCTGACTTCTTCATAGACACTAACAGATTTTTTTGATCTAAGTTTTCATCATCCCTAAATACTTTTTCACCTATACTTATTTTTAAAGGAGCTAAGCATATCTCTGATATTTTTTTAAGTTCTTTATTCATATCAAAACAGCTGTCACCTATTATTTTTATATTCATAATTTTCCCCTTTCGATAAATATGCTACTTTAAGCTTTAATCTATATTCTCTTCAATAGAGCTTTAAATTTATACATTTCTCCATTTGCTAGGGATATTTTGACATGTATAAATTAAGATTTACCCTAAACTCTCTATATAGATATTCCAGTCAAAACTTTAATTTATATATATTAAAACATAAAGTCTCATATTTATATTTTATCCCTTTATACAATTATATTGTATTCATAGTTGAGTATGCAATGCTTAATTGCAATTTTTGTTTTATTTTGGCAGTTATCTCTAACAAAATAAAAAGGGCAGAGCATATATTTATGCCTTACCCCCAATTTATAAATCTATAATTCAACTTTAGCTAAGATTTCTTTTTCTAAAGAATCTATATTTGTTTCTAATTCATGAACTTGGTCTGATACTCTCTTAACAAATTCTTGATCCTTTATTGACCCTAGATTTATCTTTACATTGAATAATGCTGAAAGAACGGCAGTTCTTGCCATCATGGCGGCTACTGCACCGTCAGTCACTGCATTTTTATTGCCCTTCTCTACAACTATTGTTATTTGTTCCATAATGGAAAAGGCCTTTTTAGCAACCTCTAATGGAATAAGGGCCGCATTTTTCATACCTTCTTGAATAGTACTTTTTCTCTCAGCCTTTTCTTCATCCGTATCCTTTGGCATCTTGAATGCATCCATGACTCCATTGAAGGCCTCGGCATCTTTGTCAATATCTTCTATAAAACCAGTTCTGATACTTGGTAGTATAGATATTAACCCCTCCATATCTCTTTGTACATCCTCATATCCTTTTTTACCTATAGTTAGATTTGCAACCATCTCAGTCAAAGCTGTAGCCATCCCTGCACTCAATGCAGCAATACTTCCTCCCCCAGGTACAGGCGACTTAGAAGCTGTTTCTTCTAAAAAGACTTTTATTGTTTTATCCCCTAACATTGTATCCTCCCTCTTTCTTTGCTTTCACACGCCTTTAAATGCTATATTTCTATCATAAACCATTATACCATTTTTAATTACCTTTTCTACAGTACTCACACCTATATGATAGGGCAAAAACTTATAGGAAGGAAATTCGTGAATCACAATGTCTCCTTTTTTGCCTACATCAATACTTCCAATTTCATCGGCTTTATTAATTGCAGCTGCACCATTTATTGTTAAAGCAGTTATTGTTTCTTCTGGAGTCATTTTCATATATAAAGTAGCAAGTGAAATTATCAGTGGTATTGACTCAGTAAAACAGCTTCCCGGATTGAAGTCCGTAGCAAGGGCAACTGCACAACCATTGTCTATCATAAACCTACCCCTTGCAAATTCTTCCTTTAGACTAAATGCTGTTCCAGGTAATAATGTAGCCACAACCCCTTTTTCCGCCATAGCTTTTATACCTTTATCGGATGCTTGTAGTAAATGATCAGCGGAAACAGCTTCAATCTCAGCTGCAAGCTCAGCTCCACCTAGTCTCACTATTTCATCTGCATGAAGCTTAGATTTCATGCCCATTTCCTTTGCTTTTAGCAGTAGTCTTCTTGATTGCTCTATGGAAAAAACATTTTTTTCACAGAAAACATCACAAAAATCTGCTAAATTTCTTTCTTGCACAATGGGCAAAACCTCTTCTATTATGAAGTCTATAAATTCATCTTCTCTTCCCTTATACTCCTCCGGAACAGCATGGGCTCCTAAAAAGGTTTTAACTATATCTAAAGGGTGCAATTTATCCAGCTCTTCCATTACTTCTAATTGTTTTATTTCTGTATCAAAGTCAAGGCCATATCCACTTTTACCCTCTACTGTGGTGACTCCAAAGGCTAACATGGAATTAAGTCTTTTCTTTCCTAAAGCTATAAGTTCTTCCTTAGACGCTTCCTTTGTTCCTTTAACGGAATTTATTATACCTCCGCCTCTATTCATTATTTCCATATAACTGTCTCCACGTAATCTCCATGAAAACTCTTCAGCTCTATAACCTCCGAAAACCAAGTGGGTATGGGAATCAACAAATCCAGGTAATATAGTTTTTCCTGAAGCGTCAATAATTACGTAGCCGTCCTCATTGACATTTTTTAACACCTCTTCAGTTTTCCCAACTGCTTTAATAATTCCCTCCTCAATAATAACTGTGCCATCATGTACGATATGCAAATCATTCATTTCTTTGCCTTTTTTTGATTTAAAGCCTTTACAGGTTACTAATTCCGAAGCATTTTTTATTATTATATTTCCCTTTTCCATATTATCACTACTCCATTAAACTAGTTTCTAAAACTTTATCCATCGAAAAACCATAAAGTCCAAGATAGTATGCTGCTGTATCAATCAAGGCTTCCATAGGCACAAGTCCTACTACTTCACTACCTAGAACGTTTACACCATATCTTCGTGCTTCCATTTTAACTGCTTCAAAGGCTCTATACATAGCTGTTTTTGTATAATCAGTAAGATTCATGGTGACCTGTGTAATACCTCTTTCAGGTATATGAACTCCACCAGCCTTGATAAATCTATAACCTCCACCGGAATGTCTAATAGCCCTCGAAATTTTATTAGCAATCTCTATATTATCTGTATCTAAATCTATATTGTAGGCCACTAGTGGCATTCTAGCCCCAACCGCTGTAACACCAGCAGTAGGGTGAATTTTAGCCTCTCCAAAATCCGGTTTCCATTCTGGGTCTTGGAGCTTCTCAGCCATCCCTTCAAACTGTCCTTTTCTAACCTTGGCAAGATTTTCCCTTACTGGTTTTGTTGCTGCTTTTTCATATAGGAAAATAGGTATATTATATTTTTCTGCTATTTCCTTGCCAGTTTCCTTTGCAAGCTCTACTGCTTCCGTCATACTCATGTTTTTTATAGGTATGAAGGGCACAACATCACTTGCTCCCATTCTTGAGTGTTGACCCTCATGCTTTGTCATATCAATAACCTCAGCAGCAACTCCTATGGCTTCAACAACGGCATTTTTTACGGCCAGAGGTTCACCTATTACTGTTACAACAACTCTATTGTAATCCTTATCGGCTTCATAGTTTAAAAGCTTTACTCCTTCTTTCCCTCTAAGTGGTGATACAATTTTTTCTATCTTATCCAAATCTCTACCTTCACTAAAGTTTGGTACGCATTGTACAATTTTTTTAACTTCAGGCATTTATAACATCTCCTTTGTTTTTTATTTTATTCTTCATCTACATTTTATTTTTATGTATAGTGGGTATCTCAAAACAGTTATATTTTGAGATACCCTTAGTTATTGAGGAAATTGCATAACTCTTACTTGGCAGACTTGCATATGCGAATATCATCCTTGATTTAATTGCTTAAGATATAAGCATATTTGATGGTATGGCTTTGAAGAATTTTAGACTACATATGGTAGATAGTTTTTGTAGAAGGTAATTATGCAATTTGCTCTATTAATATCTATTTCATTTCTTTAAAGGCTTTAGCAACTAAATTTTTCACTAGATCTTCTTTAGGTATAAATGGAATAGTTATATGATCTGTTCCTTTTTTATTATCATTATATTCTATACAGGTTTCTATTGAATTCTCGTTTCTAGCCCAAGCTCTTCTTGAAACTCCAACCATAACATCCCAAGGCATTGCCCTCTTAAGGATAGTATCAACCCTCTCACTTCCATCAAGCACCATTCCAAAACCACCGTTTATAGACTTACTAATGCCTACACCTCCGCCATTGTGCAGTGCCACCATACTCATACCTCTTGCCGCATTCCCAGCAAAACATTGGGTGGCCATCTCAGCCATAACTTGACTTCCGTCTTTGATGTTTGAGGTTTCTCTAAAGGGTGAATCCGTACCGCCTGTATCATGATGATCTCTACCAAGCATAACCGGGCCTATTTCTCCATTTCTTACCATTTCATTGAATTTCAAAGCTATTTTTAATCTGCCCATTGCATCCTGATATAATATTCTTGCTTGCGTACCAACAACTAAAGCATTTTTTTCTGCATCCTTAATCCATACATAGTTGTCTCTATCTTGACCCCTTCTATTAGGATCAATACAATTCATTGCGGCATTATCGGTTTTTCTTAGATCCTCTGGGTCTCCACTTAAGCATACCCATCTAAATGGACCATATCCATAATCAAAAAGCATAGGTCCCATTATATCTTCAACATATGATGGGAATATAAAGCCCTCACTTTCATCTCTACCATTTTTACAGATTTCATCAACACCCGCATCATAAACTGCCTTCATAAAAGCATTTCCATAATCAAAGAAATAGGAACCTCTTTCTACCAAAATCTTTATGAGTTCATAATGTCTTTTGAGGGATTCATCTACAAGCTTAGCAAATTTTTTCTTATCCCTTGTCAAAAGCTTTGTTCTATCTTCAAAGTTAAGTCCTTGGGGACAATAGCCTCCATCATAGGGTACATGACAGGAGGTTTGATCAGATAGTAGGGGAATATCAATATTATTCTCAACCGCATACTCAAGTAAATCGACTATGTTCCCAGAAAAAGCTATGGCCAAGCCTTCTTTTTTGTCTTGATATTCCTTTGCCAATTCAAAGGCTTCCTTTGGACTCTTTGTAACTACATCAACCCAGCCTTGATCTAATCTTGTTTGTATTCTAGAATAATCTACCTCAGCTAATATACCAACTCCGTTAGCTATTTTCACAGCTTTACCTTGGGCCCCACTCATTCCGCCCAATCCAGATGTCACATAAAGATAACCTCTTAAATCCGCATCATCGGCTATTCCATACTTTAATCTACCTGCATTAAGGATAGTATTAAAGGTTCCATGAACTATTCCTTGAGGCCCTATATACATCCATCCACCGGCTGTCATTTGTCCATAGTTCGCAACTCCCATGGCAGCTGCTTTATGCCATGTATCAGGATTGTCATACATACCAATCATAATTGAATTAGTTATAAGTACTCTTGGAGCCTCTGGAGAAGATTTAAATAACCCTAGTGGATGACCGGACATAACAACTAGGGTCTGCTCATTAGTCACCTCTTCAAGATACTTCTTTATAAGTCTATATTGCATCCAGTTTTGACATACTTGGCCGGTTTCTCCATAGGTAACAAGTTCATATGGATATAAAGCAATTTCGAAGTCAAGATTATTGTCAATCATTACTTGTATAGCTTTTCCCTCTACACATTTTCCCTTGTATTCCTTTATTGGTCTTCCTTTTATGGCTCCCTTAGGTCTATAACGATACCCATATATTCTACCTCTAGTTATTAATTCCTCCATAAATTCTGGCCCAAGCTCTTCATGTAGCTCCTCGGGTATATAACGAAGTGCGTTTTTAAGAGCTATCTCTGTCTCCCTTGGTGTAAGGTTGAATTCTCTCTTTGGAGCCCTTCTATATCCTTCATCAAATTTGGGATAAGGAGGCAATTCGTTATCAAGCTTAATAGACATTGCTTTAGAAATATCGATATTGCTAATCATTAAAACACCCCTTCTCTTTTTTTATATATAATCTATTATTGTCTTTCCTTTATTTTAATATTTCTTCGTCACTAAAGCGTCTATTTATATAAAGGCGTCTGACTACGGCCTTTGGGTTATAGGTTCCAAATTCAAAATTTTAGGGCCGTTCTGATATGTATAAAAAATAAAAAGAAGATGGATTCTAAGAATATTCTCTGTGACCTATCTCCTTTTAACTTTCTTCTATGCCTTTTTTCCGTATAATTTTTAGGTTATTTAGTATTCAATTTCTCCTTTAATTTTTCTAACATATCTATAGTCATTGATGAAAGATTATATTTGGGCTCCCATCCCCATTCCCTACGTGCATCATTATCATCTAATGAGTTGGGCCAAGATTCTGCTATTTTCTGCTTAATAGGATCTATATTATATTCTATCTCAAATTCTGGTATATGTTTTTTGATTTCTTCATATATTTCGTCAGGCCCAAAGCTCATTGCGGTTACATTAAATGCATTCCTATGTTTTAAATGGGATGGATCAGCCTCCATAAGATTTACAATAGCATCTAGGGCATCTGGCATATACATCATATCCATTTTCGTTCCTTTGTCTATATTGCAAATAAATTTTTTAGATTTTAAAGCATCATAATATATATGAACCGCGTAGTCTGTGGTTCCTCCACCGGGTAATGCCTTATAAGAAATAAGCCCTGGAAATCTAACGCCCCTAGTATCAACACCGAACCTTTCAAAATAATAATCACATAATAGTTCACCAGCTACCTTAGATATTCCATACATAGTAGTTGGCCTTTGAATAGTATCTTGAGGTGTGAAATCCTTTGGAGTACTAGGCCCAAAGGCTGCTATGGAACTAGGAGTAAATACAGCATATTTATTTTCCCTTGCAACTTCAAGGATATTGTAAAGACCATTCATGTTGACATCCCATAGCAGGGTAGGATTTTCTTCTCCTACTGCCGAAAGTATAGCAGCTAAATGTATAATCGTATCAATCTTGTGTTTACTAGTAACATCAGCTATTTGATTAGGATTTAGAACATCGACAACTTCGAAGGGCCCCGAATCAATGACCTCATCGCCCCCATTTTTATCACTACTTCGGTTACTTGCTATAATATTATCTATTCCGTAAATATCTCTTAGTTTCATAACTAATTCAGAACCAATCTGTCCTAAAGCTCCAGTAACTAGAATTCTTTTCATTTAATCACCCCTAGAAAATTTATAGTACTCTTCTCTATCAATTATTGCCCAAGACTGTGATGAAAAATTATAATTAACCCAGATTGTTCATAGGAAGTTTAAAAATACTCACCGTGGTTTTAACTTTCCTATGAATAATTCTGTTCTAATACTCAATTGAGGCTTGATTTATTACTTCTATTTCAGAAATATTTTCTAACTCCTTCATTAAGTTAAAAAGGGCTAAATCCTTATTTTTCGCTTCTATCATAACATCAAAATCCCTATTAACCTTCTTAGCTTTTTCTAGGAATTCCATAAAAAAACTTATATCTATATTGTCTGCATGACTTCTAAAATTTTTTTCGTCTTTGGGACTGGAAAGATGGATTTTAGGAGAAATATCTTCATAATTCCAAGTATCAAAAATATTTCCTAAAAAATCCGATATATCTTCTCCATTATTGTTGCACCAGTGATGATGGATATCTAATACCATAGGCACACTTATTTTTTCACAAATATCTAAAACTTCTTTAGCAGTATAGGTTTTATCATCGTTTTCAAGTATCAGTATTTTTTTTAGATGTTCTGGTATAATACTAAAATTATTGATAAACCGTTCTATTGATTTGTCTTTACTTTTATATCTTCCTCCTATATGCAGTATTAATTTAGAAGAAATATCTAACCCCATGCCTTGAAAAATTTTGTAGTGATATTCTAAATCCCTTAAGGATGTCTGCAATATCTCTTCTTTAGGTGAGTTTAATAGAGTATAATGATCAGGATGGGCACTTATTCTAAACCCCTTTTCCTTTGCATAATCTCCTAGAGCCTTTAAATCCTCCTTTGTAGCATCATACCAGTCCCAATTTCGGGTAATAGGATGGGTAGCAAGGGGTATGAGCTTAGAAGTTAAACGATACATCTTTATGTCATGGGCATTGTTATGATAAAAAAGTCTTTGGGTGTTCTTTATATTGGATTTAGCAATAGAATTTAATTTATAAAGTCTTACTTCCTCATCTTCAATTTTAGTTAGGTTTTTTACTGTTACCGTTTGAGACGGAGAACAATTTTTCACTACCTTTGACATAGCCACATATCCAAAGTTTATCCTCAAAATATCACCTTCAATCTTTAAATACATAATGTTAATTGAGCAAGTTTGTCACATAATAATATTATTTCCCATTACATCATCAATTTATAAATCTATATAGGGTTTTCATAGTATAAGTTAAAGTCCATACTAAAATTCATATAGTCATAGAATAATTTTGAAACTATTGAGGAAATTGCATAACTCTTACTTGGCTAAACCTAATATGCGAATATCATCCTATATTTAATTGCTTAAGATATAAGCATATTTGATGGTATAGCCATTGGGATTTTAGAACTACATATGGTAGATAGTTTTTGTAGAAGGTAATTATGCAATTTGCTCTATTTATAATATTACATCTCCATACAGTTTACTCAGCTAAGTATCTAAAGCTTTTTACATTTCTAGGTATTTATTGTGCAGCATAATAGGGTATAATATATATTAACTTAGTATTATTGGGAGGTTATATATTGAATAGTTTAAATTTTATTTACAAAAGACATAGTATCAGAAGATTTAAGGATGCTGATGTTCCTACTGAGGATATAAAAGAAATAATAAAAGCCGCTACATATGCCCCTTCATCTAAAAATGTTCAAAACTGGCATTTCGTCGTTATAAAAAACAAGGAGAAAATAAACGAAATTGCGAAAATCATTGAAAGAAAAAATGCTGAACTAGCAAGCTTTTGTAAGAATGAAGAATTAAAGAAATCCTTTACGAAATATGTAAAATATCACACGGTCTTTAGAGATGCTCCTGTTTTGGTATTAGCTTATACCAGTTCTTATCCTCCATCAGAATTGCCTCTTTTTAAAGATAAAGGAGCTTCCAGTGAGGAAATTCACAATCTTTTGAGACCGTCGCCTGGTATACAGAATATATCTGCCGCGATGGAAAATTTACTTTTAGCTGCTGCCAATATGGGTTATGGAGGCTGTTGGATGACGGGTCCAAATTATGCAGGTAAAGAGATTGAGGAGTTCATCCCCATTGATAAGGAAGGCTACTTCTTAGCTGCCATGACCCCAATAGGTGTACCGGAAGAATCGGAATTAAGGAGTCCGAAAAGAATACCTGTGGATGAAGTACTTACAATTATAGAATAATAAGAAGTATAGAAAGCGGCTTGAGCCGCTTCAAGCTGTTCTTATTCTTCTTTACTGCCATTTATTTTTATCTTTACTTTTCTAATTTCTATGTTTTTTCCCGATCTCTTAAGTGCCTCCTCTGCCGCCATGATTATTCCTGTACAGCATGGCACCTCCATATGTGCTACAGTTATTCCGGTTATGTCATTCATCTTAATAATATTAGTAAGTTTATTCATATAGAATTCTATATCATCCAGTTTAGGACATCCTATCACCACTGACTTATTCTTTAATAAATCTATGTGATAATTTGGGTAAGCGAAGGGTACACAATCAGCTGTTATAAGCAAATCTTTTCCATTGAAATAAGATGCGGCCTCAGGTACTAATTTAAGCTGTACTGGCCATTGACCTAATTGAGGCTTGATTTTTACTTCTATATCATTAGTTAAAATCCCTGGATTTAATCTATGGTCTATTTTTCTTTTTATACTCATTGATCTACTACCTGGACATCCACTACTATGTTTTTTTATAGGTACTTTCTTAGATTGACTTATATCTTTCAAATGTTTTTCTACTGCTTCTTCATTAAAATCCGCTGCTTCCCTTTCGATGATATCTATTGCATCTACCGGACAATGTCCAATACAATTTCCTATGCCATCACATAGATTGTCTGATATTAGTTTTGCTTTACCATCTATAATTTGTATGGCTCCTTCAGCACATCCAGGAACACATTCTCCACAACCGTTGCATTTATCTTCGTTAATTTTAATTATTTTTCTTATAGCCAATTAAATCACACTCCTCATCCTTAATTTATATTTTAATTATAAAAGAAATCATGATGAGAATATGTGATTTATATCAATTCTATCCTGTGATATTAGTCACAGGATAAAAAGTTCTAAGTTCAAAGTTATAAGTTCTAAGCTTTGAAGATTTTCAAACTATATATAGTAGACAGTCTTTATAGAAGGTGATTATGCAATTTGCTCAAGTAAGACAGATAGAAAATCTAATATCCTACTAATATTAATTCTTATATTCTACTCTTAACCTAAGAGAATGCCCTCTATCTTAGAACTTTGAACTTACAACTTAGAACTCTCTATTTATCCTCCCAGGGTTATATCTTGATTATTGTACCATTCTAATGCACCATAAAAATGTTCATCATCAAAATCTGGCCATAGATCATCTATTACATAAAAATCCGAATATATGGATTGTACTGGTAAAAAGCCACTTAATCTTCTTCTACCACCCCAACGGATTATTAAATCGACTCTACTTATATCCGATGTATAAATAGAATCCATTATATTTTTTTTACTTCTATTACCCTTACCGCCATTCAAATAAAGGTTTTCTAAATCCCAATGCCATCCATAGTTAACAAGAAAATTGACCCTTAAGCCACCCTTTCCAAAGTCTTGGCGAGTTGTGTAGGGCTTTAACTTTTCAGGGAACTTAGGGGAATTAGTATTCCCAACTACTAATAAAGATGCATCCTCATGTACAAGCATTTCTACAGCATCTATACATGCTTTAGTAAATGCCTCTGTTTGGGAGCTAGGCCTTTTTGTATTATCCGTTGTAAATCCATAGTAAGTAACTTCCTTTACTCCCACCTGCTGGCATAATTTAAACATATCTATTCCAGGTTTCAATCCATAATCATAACCTTTTTCCTTTGTGAATCCCATATTTACAGCCCAACGTCTATTCCCATCAGGTATAATTCCTATGTGATTAGGAATCCTCATATAAAAACCTCCCTTCATCCTTTAGAAGATTATTTTTACAATTATACCTAATATTTTTGTCAAAATAATAATTCTTTATACATAAAAAAAACCCAGCCCAAGGCTGAGTTTTTTTAAAAATTTTTTATTCAGTTTCATTGGTTGGGGGTGTAAAGGTTCTTTGAGCCAGTTCTTTGTCAAGGGACATTAGTCCATTTGTATTATCCCCAATCATCTTAACTTTTTGAATAAGCTTTTTAAACATATTCATTTCTTCCACTTGTTCGTCTATAAACCATTTCAAAACACTTATTGTAGCATACTCTCTTTCATCCTGAGCTATATCCATAAGCTTATAGATTCTTTCAGTAACAATTTTTTCATGGCCTAAAGCAGTTTCTAAAGCCTCTAATAATGATTCAAACTTATTATTAGGCTCCTTATATGAAGATATTGTAACTCTACCATCTACTTCATTTATGTAGTTATAAAATTTCATAGCGTGGAATCTTTCTTCTTCGTTTTGTACTATAAAGAAATTCTCAAATCCGTCTAAATCAATGGATGCACAATATGCAGCCATAGCTAAATAAATATTAGCAGATTCAAATTCAAAATTCATTTGTTCATTTAACTCTTTAAATAATTTTTCAGATACCATTTATATTCCTCCTCTTTTTATATTCCATATAGAACTTTAATTTAAATTGGCAATTTATAAATATTCTTAGTTAGTATACACATTTACTTAACATTTATTTGTATAAATTACCACACTTTATATAATATAAAATTTGATCATAATATACAATAGACAAGTTAAATAATCACCAAATCTAAAAATTCTATATTGAAAAATCACTGTAAATCTTATATCATTATATAAATACCCAGCTTGGAAAATTTAAACACTTTTTTTATCAAAATAATAAATATTTTAAGAACTTAATCATGCAATTTGTTTCAGTAACAGTTTAGTTTAACAAAAGTAATATATATAATAACAACATTGTACATATTCTGAAAGTGAGGTATTTTATTGTGATTTCAATTAATGATGTACTAATAAGAATAATTCTTGCTTGCCTTCTAGGTGGGCTAATAGGTATGGAAAGGGAAAGTATTAATAGACCTGCTGGATTTAGAACCCATATTTTAGTATGTATGGGATCTACGCTTGTTATGTTAACTGGCATTTTTCTATTTAATAACTACAAACATCTAACAAATCTAGATCCTGGAAGATTAGGAGCCCAAGTCATAAGTGGTATAGGTTTTCTTGGAGCAGGAACGATTCTACGGGAAGGGCTGACTGTAAAGGGTCTAACCACAGCTGCGAGTCTTTGGGCTGTTGCTTGTATAGGCTTAGCAATGGGAAGTGGATTTTATTTAGGGGCTATTGTATCCACAGGTTTTGTTTTTGTTATATTATTTTTCTTTTCAAAGTTTGAAGTGTATGTAAGTAAAAGACATAATGAAATTAATTTGAAAATCCTAACAATAAATAAACCGGGGCAAATAGGAAAACTCGGTACAGAGTTAGGTAAAATGAATATATCAATACATAATATTAATTTGGAGCCCCATAATAATGAAAATCTAACAATAATTATGATTCTTAAGGTTCCTAGAGGCATAGACCAATCTGATATTTTATCATCCTTATTGAGTATTGAAGGAATCGATAATGTGGAATTAATAGAATAAACATATATTATGGTTCTATTAAAGGGTAAGTAAAAAGAGGCCTATTCTTTTTAATTTAATAATGAATACAACCTCTTTTTCTTTTACACCGTCCCTGACAAAAATTACTTTCATCAATACAAGCGACTTCCCTAGAGTCACACTTAGGACATTTATGGATTTCATTTTCGTAGGGTTCACTAAATATATTTCCGCAATCCTTACATTCATATTTACATATGTTAAATGTATAATTACCCCCTTCAATGCTTATAGCTTTTCCTTCTGTTAAGGCTTCAGATACTTTTCTTCTGGCTTCATCTATTATCAATTGAAAGGTTTGCCTAGAAACATGCATTTCCCCAGCACATTCTTCTTGACTAAGCTTCTGGATATCTTTTAGTCTCATTGCCTCAAGTTCCTCTAGCTTTAATGTAATAACCTCTAATTCGCATTTGGGTTTATTAGCTGGAACAAAATAGTTATTTTGAGGAACAAAAGCAATTTTTCTAGGTTTAATGGGTCTGGGCAAAAACTCACCTCCTGCATTCTTTACAAACTCCATCAAAAACAATGGAAATATTATTTACCATAATATCATATTTCTTCTCTAATTTGTTCTTTTCTTCTAAAATATTTACTATTGAACTACTATTACTATAATCAAATAATCTCCCACATTTTTCACACTTTAGATGTATATGCATACACTTCTCGCTAAATATTCTTAGTTCATAAAACCTTATATTACTAATGTTTGTTTCTTTAATTATACCAGTTTCCCTTAATGTTCCTATGGTTCTATATATAGTTGGTAAGCTTATTCTTCCCTTAACTAAATCATATATATCATTAATTTTTAAATGCATATCCTTATTATCTACAAATAACTTGATGATTTCCTTACGGGCACTTGTGGGTTTATATCCTCTTTGCTTTAATATTTCCTCAATTCTCTTAATCCTATTATCCAATATAATCACCCTTTTATCAAAGACATCTACCAATATCTTTGTAGTCCTAAGTTCTAAGTGATAAGTTCTAAGATTTTGGTAATTCATTATATAAAGTTAAAGCAGAATGTCTCCATTCTGCTTAGGCTGTCTAAAAACTCGAATTTCTTCGTTGTTGCTTCAAGCAAGAACCCTTACGTATCTCTATATACGCTGCGGTCTCTAGCTTTCAGCACGCCTCAAACTTCAGGTTTTTAGACAGCCTCTCATCTTGTTGAATTTATCAACAATCTGGGCAGAATGTCTCCATTCTGCTTAATCATTACAATGTCCTTCATGTTGATGTTCCCTACAAACTGAATTTGTAGACTTCAATTTACCATTAACATACTCATTAATAACATCATCTAAATTTCCTTTGGCTCCTACTATTACGTTAATGTTATTTCTAGCAAACAACTCTTGTGCTGTTGCCCCCATACCTCCCGATACGATTACATTAACATGCCTTTCTGCTAGATATTTGGGCAAAAATCCTGGTTTATGTCCTGGGTTAGGTAGAAATTCTCTATTCAAAACATTTCCATCTTCAATCTGGGCTATTTCAAATCCTTCACAATGTCCAAAGTGACCGGATACTACATTTCCATCCTTAGCTATTGCAATTTTCATAATGGAACTACCTCCTTAATGCTCTTAATTTTTGTACACATTTTTTTACATATTCATTAAATGTAATTTCCCAATGCTAGTTACACACATTTTCATTACATAGTGCATCCAAATTTTTCAATACATTATCAGATAGTTCCTTCATCATGGCAAAGTTTATTTTTGCATAAAGCTCTACCTTACCTTCATCACAAAGCTCAACAAAGCTTGGATCTATAGGCATTTGGGCTAATACATTTATTCCCATTTCTTCTGCTATTTCATTTACTCTACTCTTTCCGAAGATATCTATTCTCTTTCCACATTCTACACACTCATAATAGCTCATATTTTCAATTATTCCAACTACTGGAATATTCATCATTTTAGCCATATTTAAAGATTTCTTCACAATAAGCTTAACTAAATCCTGTGGTGAAGAAACTACGATTATTCCATCTAAATCTAGTGATTGCATTATTGTCAAGGATACATCTCCAGTTCCTGGAGGAAGGTCTATAAGTAAATAATCTAAATCTCCCCAGTTTACCTCAGTATAAAATTGCTTTACAGTATTTGCTATTAAAGGGCCTCTCCAAACTACAGGAGAATCTTCCTTATCGATTAGTAAATTTAAGGATATTACATTTATACCAGTATTAGTCACTACTGGATTTATTCCAGATTCATTACCCTTAGCTCTTTGATCATTAATCCCAAATACTTTAGGTATACTTGGTCCAGTGATATCGGCATCCATTATACCCACTTTATGTCCCTGCTCAGTCAATGCAGTTGCCACCAATGAAGTTACAGAGGATTTTCCCACACCGCCTTTACCACTCATTATTGCAATAACCTTCTTTATGTTGCTTTTTTCATTTGTCTTTTCTTTTTCAAACATTTATATTCAACCTCCTATTTGGCATATGCTAATTATATTATACTCCATTTTTTGTTATTGTCAAATGCCAATAACTTTTTTGCTATATACATATGCTCAATCCCAATAATATAAAGGGCTGTGGGAAAAGATCAAATTCAAAGATAAGAAAATGAGCTTTTGCCACAGCCTAGGGTCATCTAGTATATCTATTATTAACTTTTTCCTGCCATTTTCCTTCCATATATATAGCCATTCCTATACAACAAATAATAAAATTACTAATAACCATTGCGAACCATACGGATTTACTACCCAAATCAGTATGTTTTTTGAATAACAGTATCATTGGTATCCTTAGACCCCATAGCCTACCTAAATCCATAAACATTGCATATATTGTATGCCCAGATCCTTGAAATGTCCCCATTAAACAATTAAAAATACCCATAAGGGGTAGTGTTGATGCTATCAATTTTAAATAGTATGTACCTTGGGAAATAACTTCTTCTTCCTTAGCAAATATTCTTATTATACCCTCTGAAGTAGGGACAAGGATAATAGCTCCTATTATCATAAACAAAACCGATATTGATAAGCTCTTCTTGAAAGCCTCCTTTGCTCTACTTTTATTGTTAGCTCCAAGATTTTGACCAATAATCGTCGCTAAAGCGCTTCCAATTCCCATTACAGGCATGAGTACCAGTGAATTGATTCTATTTCCAATTCCAAATGCAGCTAAAGTAAAGTCACCAAATGATACAACAAAAACATTAAGTATTATAAATCCAATGGCTGAACCAGCTTGTCCTAAGGACGCTGGTAAACCTATGCTTATAATTTTTTTGATTAATTTTTCTTTTAGCTTAAGACTCTTTGTCGTAATATATATTCCATCTTTTTTAAAGAAAAGTAGATATAAAATATAAAAGGAAAATACTGCTTTAGACAGTACAGTAGCCACAGCTGCTCCTCTAACTCCAAGGTTCAAAGTAAATATAAATAATGGGTCTAAAACAATATTTAATACAACACTACCTACATTTATAATCATAGGAGTTAGTGTATCACCTTGACCTTGTCTTATGGAAGTAAAAACATATACTATATATAAAATTGGGATATCAAAAAACATTATACTTAAGTATTGCTTACTATAAACAAACAAGTCGCCCTTAGCTCCCATCATATTGACTATACTAGGAGTAAGAATAAATCCAAAGGTAGAAAAGATCAATGATACTATTATTGAAAATGTAAATAACTGTCCAGCAATTTCGTTTGCTTCCTTGTTTTCCTTAGCTCCAATATGCTGGGATATCAAGGCAGTTCCTGCAATATTCATACCCATTCCTAAGGATATAATTAAAAATAATACAGGCCAAACAAAGGATGTGGCAGCAAATTCAATTTCACCTAGTCTACTCACCCAAAACGTATCAGCTAAATTATATAGGGTCTGAGATAAATTATTAAACATAATGGGCAGAGCCAAAGTGAAAATGACCTTTGTCATATTCTCCTCAAGGATAAATGTTCTTTTCTGTAAATGCTTCATTTTACCTCCAGTTTTCAAATTATTGTAATAATATATTATATCATTACTCCTATATATTTAATATTATTTTTATATACAAATATAATGTAGTCTAGGGACTTATATGATACCTGTAAATATTTTTTCAATATAAAATCTAATAAGGAAATCAATCTATAATTCCAAATGTTATTAATATTTATTCATTTATAATTATGCAATTTCCTCAATCATAAAAGAAGGATTTTGTGATTTAATGTCTAATATAATATTAATCATATATTTTTATTGGGAGTAATACTTACTTCTTATTTATTTTTCTAATAAACTTTTATACAATAGGAGCTGTATACCATGGATTACAACTCAAACTACGATCTTTTCGCATTATCTAAAGACATTGAAATAGATATTGAGGATATGGTGGATATATTCAACATATATTTTATAGAGGTTAACGATCTCATCTTAAACCTAAGGCATTTAAGTCACAACGAGGATTGGGATAAATTTCAAAAATTGCTCCACAATCTCAAAGGCATCTCTATTAATCTAAAACTTACAGATATATATGAAATGGCAGTAAACTTTGAAAATCTCATAAAAATACAAAACTTTGATCTAATAAACTGTCATATAAATGAATTACAGAACTTAGTTTCTAGAGCCAAGCTAGATATTAATAAATTTTTCTCATACAATAAAATTTAACTTTCATTAATTTTGAAATTTTTAAAGATGATCCAAATATTTTCAAACTTCCTATGAATGATATGGGTGTAAGGATAAATCTTAATACGGGGTGTTATTATTTTATGTTAAAGAATAAAAAAATACTAATTGTTGACGATTCTATTTCATTTAGACAAATTATTAAGACCATGTTAAATGATACTGGTGCAGTTATATGTGAAGCTGGTAGCGAATTTGGAATGTATAATTTAATTGACGAATATGGAACACTAGTGGATATAATTATTATGGATTTATCTTTAAAATATGAGAATGGTTTGAATCTAATTAAAAAGCTACGTGAAATCCATAGATATAAGGACATACCTGTGATTATTATTACTCAACACACTTCAAAACATTATGTTTTTGAAGCAAAGAAACTGGGAGTAAAACACTATATAAAAAAGCCAATTAATAAGACTATATTAATAGACAGGATTACCGAGGTTTTCACAGTTTAAATTTTAAATGACCACTTGCCCCAATATAGGACAAGTGGTCATTTTTCATACATATTTATTCATTATTTCAGCAATATTAGAATATATAACTGGTTTAGATATGAAATCATCCATACCACTATTTAAACATTTTTGGCGATCTTCTTCCATGGCATTAGCTGTTAAAGCAATTATAGGTGTACTTATTCCCTTTTTTCTTATTTCTATTGTAGTTTCATATCCATCTAAAATAGGCATCTGTATGTCCATAAATATTATATCAAAGTTTTTATTTTCTAATTCTTGTAATACCATTTGTCCATCCTCCGCTATAGTAACCTCCCAGCCCCTTTTCACAAACATTTTTTTCATTATCAATTGATTGACCTTATTATCCTCTGCTAGTAGTATATTTATATCCTTCATCCCATTAATAATAGGTACCTTTACTTTTTCTTTAGTTTTTATATATTGATCCGAGGTATGAAATGGTATATTTATGGAAAATTTACTGCCCTTATTTAGTTCGCTTTCTACCTTTATACTTCCCTTCATTAGCTCTACTAATCTTTTGACTATAGCCAAGCCCAAACCAGTTCCACCGTATTTCCTAGTTCTTGAACTATCAATCTGTTCAAAGCTATTAAAAAGATTCTTGATTTTTTCTTTTGGTATTCCTATACCCGTATCCTTGATCACAAATTGCAATACTATCTCTTCACTATTCTTCTTTATACCTTTTACAGTAGCCTCTATACATCCTTTATTAGGAGTAAACTTAACTGAGTTACTGATTAAATTACTAATTATCTGTCTTAACCTCAAGGGGTCTCCCACTAACATATCTGGTATTTCTTTATCTATATCCCATGATAAATTGATGTTTTTTTCACTAGCTTGATATGAAAAGATTTTTACGATATCTTTAACCATCTTCTTTACATTGAAATCAGTATTCTCCAGTTCCATTTTCCCCGCTTCGACTTTAGAATAGTCTAGTATATCATTTAGAATAGTTAAAAGTGCATGTGCTGAATTCTTCATAATTTCCAAATTTGCTTTTTGCTCTTCATCTATTTGGCTGCTTTTCATCAAATCAATCATTCCTAAAACACCATTCATAGGTGTTCTTATTTCATGACTCATATTTGCTAGGAAATTACTCTTTGCTCTATTTGCCGCTTCCGCTTTCTCCCTAGAGGCTCTCAGCTGTTCCATAATCCTTTTATGCTCTGTAATATCATGAAGTAATATTAGACTACCTATGGCTTTATTTCTCTTATCATAAATCTGAGTATCCCTTAACTCAAAATATCTCTTTTCATCTTTATAAGTTAAAATAATATTTTTATCTACTATTTCAATATTTCTATCGGTTAATCCCATTAATTTCGACAAAATTTCAGATGCTGAACTCCCAATAATTTTGAATTCATTATGTCCTAATATTTTTTTTGCCGAAAAATTCATATCAACAATACGCTTATTATTATCTAAAACAATAACCATATCTTCAATACTTTCAAAGACAAGTTCTCTAGCAATAGGTACTAAGTCTAATAATTTATATCTAAATAGTCCCCAAAAAATAATTATACCCGTTAAAGAAAAAGCCAATGGAGTTATATCCACATATATGACGTCTTTGTAGAATAAAAGATACAAAATATTCCATATAAGTGGAATCGATGTACCAGCTATAATAACTCTGGCTTGTTTACGATATAGTTTAGGTAAATTGATAAACTTTACTAATAAAAGAATTAATCCCGCCCATATAAGTAGATAGGAATAGATTGCATTAAACCAAAACCATACCCCTAGCTTGGAATTAATGATTTCAACATTATCGATTTTTATAAATTGTATACTTTCTCTAAATAATCCATGAAAACCATTGGTTATCATAATTATTAAAGTCAATACTGGTATAATCATAAGTAAAAGAATAGTTCTCTTGTCATGTAATTTTTTTCTATTAGTATATTCTCCCACAAGTGATAAAAAAGCAACTGGTACTATTACAATACCTACATGCTTTAGCTCATGCCAAAAAAATATAGTATTATGGCTAGTACTAAATATTTGAATCAATTGACATAAAGTCCAATGGGTGATAGCCATCATCAAAGCTGGAAGTGATTTGGGGCCTTTATTTCGTTTTCTCTTATATGATATATATGTTATTATGCTGGATACCAGTGTTGCAAGAAAAAGTAGGAATATGTATATTTTTATATTCACAGCCTCGCCTTCTTTCATTTCAAACCTATACCTTATGTATATTCTCTATAATTTGACAAAATCCTCTATCCATGCTTTCATCTAAATATTACCATATTAATTCTTTTTTTAACTGGTCATATTAATATAGAGATTCCAGTCGAAACTAATCAAGGAGATGAACTTATGAAGAAAAATGTAGGCGATTTAGATGCTTTTCTACGGATAACGGCAGGTCTATCAATGCTTGGGATGGGCATAAAAAGAAATTCAAATTCTTTTATTCTATTAGGTTCTATGAAGGTTGCTGAAGGTATAACTAGATTTTGTCCTTTATTTCATCTAATGGGGATTTCTACAAAGGAAGATGATGAAATTGAAGTAATGTTTTAATTTTCTTATGGTACTTAAACTATTTAATTTATGGGGTGAATAACTATGAATCTTAAATATAATGGCAGTGGTGATTCAAAAGAAAATGCCATATATTTTACTAATGCCATGACCTTCGTTGATCATATGGAAATGCAAAGGGAATATATTAGACAAAACAACCTTAACATCAATAGGATAAACAGCTGCGGAAATGTAAAAGACCGATATATGTATGATATATATGAAACCGAAAATGGAAACATATGGTTTAAGGTTCCAAATAATATTATTGAATAGGAAAAGCTTTGATTTGAGTTTAAACTCTAAATCAAAGCTTTTTTTATCTTTCCTCTCTAAAGTAAGGATTCCCCAGTCCCTTTGGCCCCATATGCTCTTTACTCTTCTTTGTAGAAACAATTATTAATACTAATATTGTTACAACATAGGGAAGCATATCAATTATATATTGAGATATCTTTATATCGTATTTTTGGAGTCTAAAGCCTATTATATCAAGACCCCCAAAGAAGTATGAGGCGATAAGGGCTTTATATGGACTCCAAGTACAAAAAATAACTAATGCCACTGCAATCCAACCCCTTCCAGCCGTAACATTTTCCTGCCAGGCTGGTACATAAACTAATGATAGATAAGCACCTCCTAATCCACATAATGCTCCACCCATTAGTATATGAATATATTTATAAAGATCAACGTTTATTCCACTTGCATCGGCAGCAGACGGATTTTCACCCACCATCCTAAGGTTCAGTCCTTTTCTAGTATGGTATAGATATATTCCTAAAATAATTGCAATAAGATATCCTAAATAAACAAATAGATTATGATTAAATACTGCCTCTCCTAAATAGGGTATGTTCCCTATTCCCGGTAGTTTTATGGGTTTAAAAAACTCCTTTATATTATTGGGAACAATCTCTCCAACTAAAACTTTTCCAGCAAAGCTGGAGACCCCAGTACCCAGTATAGTTAAAGATAACCCTGTAACAACTTGATTTGCTTTTAAAGTAATGGTTAAAAAGGCAAACACAAGGGCGGTAAGAGCCCCTGCTGCTGCTGCTCCCAGCAAAGATAAAATAGGACTTGAGGTTATAAGTCCAAATTGGAATCCAACAACTGCTCCTACTAGCATCATACCTTCTACTCCAAGATTCAGATTACCTGATTTTTCAGTCATTATCTCTCCTAAAGTCGCAAATAATAGGGGCGTACCCGATTGTATCGCCGCATTTAAAAACGAAACTACATCCATTTCCCTACACCCCTTTCCTTATTTTACTGCTGTGATATGAGCTTTCTTTATCTAATATTAATTTATAACTTACAAAGAATTCACTCCCTAATACAAACATGAGAATCATTCCCTGCAGTATCTGAGCCGCCGATTGTGGAATTTGAAATGCTGTTTGTATATATGCTCCCCCCTGCACTAGGATTGCAAATAAAAATGATACCAATAATATTAAAGGCGCACTAAGACTAGAAAGCCATGTAACAATTATCCCAGTATATCCTATCCCTCCAGATAGTTCAACTGACAATGTATTGTTTACAGCAGATGCCTGTATCATTCCCGTAAGTCCACACAAGCCTCCACTAATGAGCATGGCTATTATGACTACTTTTCTAACATTCATCCCAGCATATCGCCCTGTATTTTCACTTTCACCTATAACACTAATTTCATATCCTTTTTTTGTATGGTGAATAAATGCATAGGTCAAAAATACTAAAATCACTGCAAATACCCATCCAATATGAATACCAAACAACTTTGGAAGTATGGCATTATCAGAAAAATTAGGTATTTTAGGAAATCCCAAGGCATTTGGGTCCTTCCAAGGCCCAAATTGGAGATAGGTTATCCACTTTATAGCAATATAATTCATCATTAGGGTAAATAGGGTTTCATTTGTACCATATTTTGATTTAAATATAGCTGGTATCAAAGCCCATATTCCTCCCCCTATTATCCCCGCAGCTATCATAATTATCAGCAGAATTGGCTTTGGCAAGCTTGGGAGCCTCAGTGCCACTAGGCTAGATAAAAATGCTCCCATATATATTTGTCCTTCTCCCCCTATATTCCAAAATTTCATTTTAAAAGCAACCAAAATACCTAGAGAAGTTACTACTAGGGGTATGGTTTTAATAATGGTCTCTTTAAATCTGTATAATGATCCAAAGGACCCATCCAACATGGAAATATAAACCTTGATTGGGTTATGCCCTAGAAACAATATAAAAAGCGTTGATGTAAGCAGTGCTAAAAAAATTGCTGCAAATCTAATTACTATAGCCTGGGTTTTATTAATATTCGTTTTTTTAACTACTCTAATCAATATTATCATTCCTTCGTAAAGTCTCTCCAGCCATCATTAGACCAAGTTCTTCCTTTGTGACAGTATTGGCATCAACTACACCTGTGATCTTTCCTTCACATAAAACAAGAATCCTATCACAAAGCTCCATAAGTACATCAAGATCTTCTCCTATAAATAGTATTCCAACACCCTTTTTCTTTTGTTCGTTTAGAAGATCATATACTGTATATGCAGCCCCAATGTCTAAACCCCTAGCAGGATAAGCAGTGATTATTAAGCTAGGATTGGTTTCTATCTCTCTTCCCAATAGAACCTTCTGAATATTTCCACCTGAAAGCTTTCTAACGGGATGATTTATATCCGGCGTTGCAATATTTAATTTATTTACGATTTTATCTGCCTTTATTTTAGCGGGTTTTCTACTAAGTAAAACACCCTTTTGATTCTGATATTCTTTTAATAGAACATTATCGACTATATCCATGGATGCAATTAATCCCATTCCTAGCCTATCTTCGGGAATAAAACTCATGCTTATTCCCATTTTAATTATATCCCTTGGATTTTTTCTAACTATACTTTGCCCCTTATAAATAATGTCACCTTCAGAAACTGAATGAAGCCCGGCTATAGACTCACAGAGTTCCTTCTGTCCACTTCCTGCTACTCCAGCTACACCTAGTATTTCTCCTGATTTAATATCAAAGCTTATATTATCCATAGCCTTTGTACCATCTTCATTGGTAGAAGAAAGTTTATTAACGCTCAATATAGTCTTTTTATTTTCAGTCTCTATCCTCTGAATGGATAAATCAAGGGAGCGTCCCACCATCATATCCGCTAATTGCTTTGCACTTACATCCTGCTTATTAACTGTTTCAACAACTTCTCCCCTTCTAAGAACTGTGATTTTATCGCTTATCTCCATAACTTCATTTAGTTTATGAGTTATTATTATTACCGAGCAACCTGCTTCCTTCATTTTTCTAATTATCTTAAAGAGTCCCTCTGTTTCTTGTGGGGTGAGTACAGCAGTTGGCTCGTCTAATATAAGCACCTCAGCTCCTCTATATAGCACCTTTAATATCTCTAATCTTTGTTTCTCTGCGACTGACATATTATAGACTTTTTTATCGGGAGATATCTCTAGTCCATATTTTTCGGATATATCTTTTATTTCCTTTGATAGCTTCTTACCATTTATAAAAAAACTTCCCCTTTGGCCTGCAATAATATTTTCCTTTGCAGTTAAAACATCTACAAGCTTAAAGTGTTGATGTATCATACCTATTCCCATTGATATGGAATCCTTAGGTAGATTGAATTTAACCTTCTTATTTTTTACAAAAATAGAACCACTGTCAGGGGTATAAATCCCTGACAGCATATTCATTAATGTACTCTTACCTGCTCCATTTTCTCCTAAAATAGAGTGAATTTCTCCACTATAAAACTTTAAGCATATATCTTTATTTGCAATGACTTTACCAAAGGTCTTAGATATGTTGTGTATATCTATAAGTATATTTTTTTCCATGTCATCACCTTATTTTTCTATTTTGCCTTCTACTCCTTCTACAAACCAATCCATTGATAACATCTCGCCATCAGTAAGCATTTTACCGTCTTCAACTACAACTTCTCCCTCTTGATTCTTAAGTGGTCCACCAAAAATATTAAGCTCTCCATTTAAGATTTTTGCTTCCACTTCTTTGATTTTTGCTTCAGCAGCCTCAGGGGCATTTTCAGTAAGTGGTGCAAGCTCAACGATCTTATCCTTCATACCACCCCAATAGCTATGACTTTCCCAGCTTCCTTCCTTCGCTGCTTTAACCTGCTCTACATAGTATGGTCCCCAATTCCAAACCGGTGCTGTCATATATGCCTTGGGAGCCTTATCAAATGAATCTGTATTATAGCCAATTGAACAAGCTCCTGCTTCTTCAGCAGCTTGTTGTGGTCCAGCAGTATCTTGATGCTGTGCTATTACATCTGTACCTTCATCTAAAAGTGACTTAGCAGCTTCCTTTTCCTTAGCAGGATCATACCATGTATGGGTCCATCTAACCATGACCTTTGCATCGGGATTTACTGAACGTACTCCTAATGTAAATGCATTTATTCCTCTGATTACTTCTGGTATTTCAAATGCAGCAACATAACCAACTTTATTGGATTTTGTCTTTAACCCTGCAACTACACCTGATAAATATCTTGGTTCATACATTCTACCAAAATAATTTGACATGTTCTCAGTAGTTTTATATCCAGAACAATGAAGGAATTTAACGTCTGGATGTTCCTTTGAAACCTTTTCTACATAATCCATATAACCGAAGCTTGTAGCAAATATTACCTTGGCCCCTTGATCAATCATATCATTCATAACCTTTTCAACCTCTGGCCCTTCTGGTACAGACTCTCTATAAATGGTTTCAACGCCTAACTCTTGTTCAAGATATAATCTTCCCTCGTTATGGGAATAGCTCCATCCGCCATCACCAATAGGCCCTACATAAATAAAACCAACCTTAAAATCTTCCGACGTTGATTCTTCTGTCCCTGGGTTTTCCTCTACCGCTGATGCGGGCTTTTCTATAGCCTCATTCCCACATCCTGAAAAAAGTGATAATGCCAATAATAATGTCAATAAAACTGAAATAGTTCTTTTAATCATATTAATTCCTCCCTTTTCATCTAAACTTTACACTTCCATCTTCCATTGATTCAATAATTGCTAAGGATTTAAGATTTATTCCAATATCACGTAAAATCTTTCCTCCTTCTTGGAAACCCTTTTCGATTACAATCCCAACTCCTACGATATTAGCCTCAGCTTGTTCAACAAGATCCTTTAAACCAAGTACAGCCCTTCCATTTGCTAAAAAATCATCTAGTATTAATATATTTTCCCCTTTTTCTATATACCTTTTAGAAACCCTGATTTTATAAGTTTTATCCTTTGTAAAAGAATATACTTCACTTTCATATGTATCTTCATCAAGATTCTTTGACTGGGTTTTCTTAGCAAAGACAACGGGGACATCAAAATATCCAGCAGTTATACAAGCGATTGCTATACCGGAAGCTTCAACTGTTAGGATTTTATCTACTTTTTTATCTTTAAATATTTCCTTAAATTCCTTTCCGATTTCATTAAGGAACTTAATATCTAATTGATGATTTAAAAAATTATCAACCTTTAGAACATCATTATTTACAACTCTTCCTTCTTTAATAATTTTTTCTTCTAAGAGCTTCATCTATTGCCTCCTCTCCTACCTATAATTAAATTCGACCTTTACTTTATAAAATAGCCCACAAAAAAACTCCCACCAAAAGTAGGGAGTTCAGCATTCTATATTAATGTAACAAATATTATTTAAGTAAATTAAACAAAGATTATTTACTGTATCATTTAATATAGATCACTCAACACCCATAGTCAGACTATTTACGGTAGCCTGGTAGAAACTTATGGTCCATATTACCAGAATTATACGGGCGAACTTTATAAAGTTTTTTGGAGTTGATTGTTCGAATTAATGTTAATTCTATATCATCTATGGAAAAAAATCAATATTTATATAAAATAATTTTTCATTATTTGTATATCCTATAGATAAATTAAATATTATTACTTTACAAGCATTAAGGCAGGTGTGAAAAATGAATTTTATTGAAAAAACATATGGTAATGTTCTTCAATCTGCATTTACTTTTCTTAATCCCTTTAAGAAAATGGTCATTAATACACATTGCGATGTCCATAAGTTTATAAATATACAAGCATTAAGAATCATAAAAAATGACAAACATATAGAAGCCTTTGAGCTTTTCACCCTAAATATATCTCATATTAATGAAGGTGCTTTTTGGGCTGACCAAGACTTTAAAAGCAGTTGTCATCTATATAATCCCTACACAAAAAAAGGTCTTTATGGACGAAAAAATGCTATGGATCTAGCTGTGGAATATTACAATAAGGCTAAACTATTATGGATTCATAATAATGATAAGAAAGCAATGTTTTACTTAGGTGCTGCACTTCATATAATTCAAGATATGACTATTCCCCAACACGCAAATGTAAAATTGCTAGATAATCATAAACAATATGAGACCTTTGTAAAAAGAACCTATCAGTATATAGATAAATTTAAAGCATCCAAGGATGCTTATATACTAGATACTATTGAGGAATATGTACGATTTAATGCAAGAATTGCATTGAAGGTTTATAAAAAATTTAAGAACATTAAAGAAAATGAAATAAGATACTATAAAGTGGCAAATTGTACCCTTCCCTTAGCTCAAAAAACCACAGCAGGATGCATGTTGACATTTTATAATGACGTAATAAAAAAAATCCACTAGTGTGGATTTTTTTAGGATACCCTAAAGCTTTGAACTTAAAACTAACAAGTGTGTCTACAGACATATTTGTGTTTTTACGGTCTTTGGGGAATTATAAGCCAGGCTATTATATAGCCTAAAATACCTGATCCACCTAATAATACAAATAAAATCCATCCCAGCCTTACTAAGGTTGGATCAATGTCAAAATATTCAGCTATTCCACCACAGACTCCGGCAATCTTTGAATCAATTTCTGATCTATATAGTTTTTTCTTATTCTCCATGATAATTCCCCCTCTAACCTAATAATTCAATTATTTTTTCTTCTATAAAAGCGGCTATATCCTTATCCTCAATAAAGGTATTTTCATCATATAAAGATGGCTTTACTCTAAAGAAGTTTATGATCAGCTTATTATCAATAATATTATAGACATCTAAATGTCCAGGTACAAAACTCACCTCTATCTCTTCAAATTTTGAACTGTTATTTACATCCTTTAATTTATCAATCAAAGAACTTAAGTTCAATGTTTTTAGGGGAGTAACCATCATATCAGTATAACCTAGGTCCTCTAGCATCCACATATTATTATTCCAAAATCTACCTTCTTTTTTATTTTTACCGGAGAACATTTCCCTATTTGATATTGCGCTTAAAGCTCTTCTAACAGACTCTTCATTAAACTCTTCATCGTATATCAATTTCATAGCTGGCATATTGGCTATATCATTTAAATAACTCTCACCAACCTTTTCTTTTTCACTAGTAGCCTGCCAATAATAAAGCATGGCCTCTATAGCATCTAACTTTACTTTAATTCTCTTCATTTGTTTTTCTCCTTTCATTGATTCCACTCTAAATTTATTATACTCAAAATATTTTTCAGAAGCAAAATAAAATACAAATATTATTAACTATGAGCTAAAATTACTCTCTTGACTGAATTTTATCCAAGTATTCACCCCTTATATAGTATTATAAATAAAAAATGAAACCCATGCCTGGATTTCACTCTTTTCACATTATTCAGCTTTTTTCAAAGAATATTTTACTCTATACTTTTCAATCAGTTTTTCACCAAGCTTAACAATATTATCAACGGAATAGCTCTGAGCTATGCCTTCCATTCTTGACTTCATGTCCTTCAGTATTTGAGGTTCATTAACTAAATTGTCTACTATCTCATCTATTGTTTCAATATCCTTTACTACTACTGCTATTCCTGAATTCATCAAAAATTCTGCATTGTCCTCCTCTTGACCAGGAAGCATATATGGTATTAAGATAGGTAATCTCTTTACTATGGCCTCAGATACAGTTAATCCCCCGGGCTTAGAAATCAAAATATCTGCATTGTTCATTAACTTAGGAATCTCATCCGTAAAACCATAGACTATTACATTTTCATTGCCCCTATAATTTGATTCTATCCTATTCATCAAGGACTTATTGTTTCCACATACAACAATTATTTTCAGTGTATTTTTGCAATTTACTAAACCCTTTAAAACTTTTCCAATAGATTTTATTCCCATACTTCCACCCATTAAAAGTACAGTGAAATCATTATTTATTTTACTATCACAATTATCTTCATATAATAAGAATTCCTGTCTAATAGGTATTCCATAGGAATATAGTTTTTCTTTAGGTATACCTTTTTCAATCATACCTAGGTTAGTGTATGTGCTGCCAGTAATATATGCATCCACATGCTTATTAAAATATGTACTATGTGCTTTAAAATCTGTTACTACTGATATAAAAGGCATATATAATCTTTTTCTTTGCTTTAGATTACTTATTATATTCACTATAAATGGATGGGTCCCCACTATCAAATCAGGATCTATCTCACAAATAAGCTTATATATCTTTCTTTTAAAAATCCTGTATATATATTTAGTCAATTTAACATTTATAATCTTTTTATCACTATAATTATAAAGACTTCTATATACAATAGGTAAATTACAGGATAATATTTCATACCCTTCTGCAAATAATTTTTCCAATGCTTTATTGGTAACCTTTAATATATCTACTACCGTTACATCATAATCATACAATTTAAATTTAGAAGAAATGGATTTCGCTGCTTGATTGTGTCCTCCACCAGTTGATACAGTAAAAACAACCACTTTTTTCATAACTTTCCCTCCACATGTCATTCATATGCTTTAACCTTGATTATTTAGCATATATTATTTTTCTAACTTCTAGATTTTATAGGTCGTTTTTTAATAACTCACATAAGTAATCTTTGAAATCATTCTGCAAGTCCTCTCTTCTTAAAGCAAATTCTATTGTAGCTTTCAAAAATCCCAATTTATTTCCAACATCATATCTAATACCCTTAAATATATAGGCATACATAGCCTGCTTTATGGATAGTTCCTTTAAAGCATCGGTCAGCTGTATTTCGCCCCCTGCCCCAGGCTTAGTATTATCAAGAATATCAAATATTTCCGGTGTAATAATATATCTACCCAAAATAGCAATATTTGAAGGTGCTTCCTCTTCAAGGGGTTTTTCAACTAAATTTTTAATCTTATAAACATCATTTTCAATAAACTTTCCATCAATTATACCATATTTGCTCACATCCTTACTAGCAACCGTCTGAACTCCTAGTATAGATGTCTTATATTCATCGTATATATTTATTAACTGTTTCAAGCAGGGATATTGATTATAAACTATATCATCTCCAAGTAATACTGCAAATGGTTCATTTCCCACAAAACTTCTTGCACAATTGATTGCATGGCCTAAGCCTTTAGGCTCTTTTTGTCTAATGTAATGTATATTAACCATATTTGAAATGTCCTTTATCTGAGAAAGTAGTTGATTTTTTCCCTTCTTTTCTAAGGTCATCTCTAATTCAATTGACCTGTCAAAATGATCTTCTATTGCTCTTTTATTACGCCCTGTAATTATTAGTATTTCCTCTATTCCAGATTCTACGGCTTCTTCAATAATATATTGAATGGTTGGTTTGTCAACAATTGGAAGCATTTCTTTAGGTTGTGCCTTTGTAGCTGGCAGAAACCTTGTTCCCAATCCAGCCGCTGGTATTATAGCCTTTCTTACTTTCATAAATGGTGCCTCCTTAAATAATTAGATATATATTATATTCTACGTATTGATCCAATATTAAGAATTACATCTCATTTGAAACTAGAACACAAATTTTTCCATTGCTCTACAATTATATTATACTTTGATTACTGTCCAACTTCAACATATACAAGTGGCCTTACATTAATTACATTTCATATTATTTTTTTAAAAATCACTTCTATCCTTGTTGCTCTTTACAGATATATTGTCAAAGCGAAGAGGAATTTGTCTATTTTTGTAGAATATTATACATTGCTGTATTATTAACATAAATTGCCTAATGTTCATAAATATATATTTTCTAAATACAACAGAAAATATGTCAAAGCAAAGGGCACATATAACTAGCAGATGTTGTAATATTTGTACTAAAAATTTTACTAAAAGGAGAGAATGTAATGAACCAAAATCAATTTATTATTTTCAAACTGAAGGATGGGCAGTCTAAGGACAAGGAGGTCATACAATGTTCAAATTTAAAAGCTTAAAAACAAAACTTATAACAATGATTGGACTTGCTGTTCTGATTTCTTTTATAACCACAATTTTCTTTGTAACAATTAAGTCAAATAATATGGCAAGAGAATCCTCCTTTAAACAAACTGAGCAGCTAGCACAAAATTATGGAAATCATGTCAAAGCAGAAATTGAAGTTAGTATGAACAGCGCAAGAACTCTAGCTCAAACATTTGAAAGCTTAAAAAATGCAGAAAAGATAGATAGGGAAGGTTTAAATCTTATATTGAAAAATGTACTAGAAAAAAACCCAGACTTCCTTGCGGTTTGGTCATGTTGGGAACCAAATGCTTTAGATGGAAAGGACAGCGAATTAATAAATACAACTGGCTCGAATGAATTAGGAAGATTTTTACCCTATTGGGTTAGAGATAATGGAAAAATTATAGTAACCCCCCTTGTGGATGTTGAAACAAGCGAGTTCTATAAAATAGCTAAAGATACAAATGAAGAAGTAATTACAAATCCATACTACTATAATGTAGGAGGAAAAGATATATTAATGACAAGTTTAGTTGTTCCCATAATGGATGATGGTAAGTTTTTAGGTGTAGCCGGAATAGATATTTCACTAGAAACCTTTCAAAAAATGGTTTCTCAAATAAAACCCTTTGAAACAGGATATACTTCACTTATTGCATATAACGGTGTTTATGTTGGACATAAAGATTTAGATCATATAGGAAAAGATATGGGAAATACAACGGAACGAATAGAAGCTAAAAAAGCCATAAAAGAAAGTGAATCATATGAAACCATAACTATATCCAATTCCACAAAGGAAAAAGTTTATAGATACTATACTCCCATACATATTGGAAAAACTAAAACCCCCTGGTCTTTTGCTGTAAGTGTTCCAATGAACAAAATCCTAGAGCAGGCAAATAAGATTAGAAATTTTTCACTGCTATTTGGATTCATTTCTATAATCATTGTCCTCAGCATTTTATATTTTACCGCCAGCAATATAGTTAATCCAATCCATAAAACAATAGATATGCTTAAGGATATTGCACAAGGAGAAGGAGATTTGACAAGACGACTGGATATATATGCAGATGATGAAATAGGAGAACTTTCAAAATGGTTTAATTTATTTATACAAAAGATTCAGAAATTAGTTGCACAGGTAAAAAGAAATGCAGAGGCTTTAGCCGAATCATCTCATCAGATATCCTTGGGCATGGAACAAGCAAATAAGGGAGTAGAAGAACTGGCAAATGGTATATCAAATGTATCCGATAGCTCTCAAAACAATGCAAGTGTCGTTGAAGAAACGACTGCTAGTATCGAGGAACTAGCAGATAGTACAGATGTTGTTTCAAAGGAATCGAAAAATACATTTTCAAGCAGTCAATATATTTTAGAAGCTGCAAATATTGGTGAAAAAAATATACTAGAGGTCGTAAATGTAAATAACAGTGTAAAGGAATCAACAAATGAAGTTTATAATTCTATTAAGCAACTTAAAAATACATCGGATAAAATTGGAGAAATTGTATCCATAATAACAAATATATCAGAACAAACCAATCTTTTGGCATTAAATGCAGCTATTGAAGCGGCTAGAGCAGGTGATCATGGGAAAGGTTTTGCAGTAGTAGCCGACGAAGTTCGAAAATTAGCAGAGGAAAGTAAAAAATCAGCATTATCTATTACTTCATTAATATCCGAAATTCAAAATAAATCAGAAAGTGCAAATACATCAATTGTACAGGGGCAAAAACTAGTAGAAATGAGTGTAGAAAAATCAAATACCACAAATGAGCAATTTAAAAATATTTTGGGATCCATAAAAGAAATCAATAAAAAAATAGAAATTATATCCAATTCATCAATACAACAGTCACAGGTTGCTGAAGAGATGACGAAGGCAATGGATGAGATATCATCATCTACTCAGAATAATGCAAGCACAATACAGCAAATTAATAGCGTTATAGAACATCAAGCTAGTTCATTTGAGCAAATTGGATCAAGTATGGAAGAATTAAGTAATATGGCAATGGAATTGAAAAATCAAACTAATCAATTTAAAGTAGATTAATCAAAAAAACAGCCTCCTCATCACTTGGAGGTTGTTTTTTGTTATAAAATTGTCATTTCAAAAAATTTAATAGTGTTGGTGATATGTCTTAATAGATTATATATAGCTGATTATTTCCTATAAATATGGCTATATAATTTACTCTGATATATATTTGCTAACCCCCATGGGTTTACTTCTACCACAAATTTCTAAGAACCTTTATAAATCTAATGCATAAACTAATATTGTAAGTTCTATATATTTATGATTACTTGTATTGTCATATATAGATACTAGGTAACAATGATTTATGTCTTTAAGGAGATGAATGTTAATGGCTTACTCAGATAGAGAACTATTAGCAAGGGTTATTAAATGCGAGGCTGGTGGTGAAGGAGATAATGGATTGCATAACACATCATACCACCTATAAAAAAGAAAGAGTTTAACTTTCTTCAACTCCTTCTTTTTTTGCCTCTAACTCTCTTAAAAGCTGGTTAAGTATTTTATTTAGTTCTTTTTTAAATTCCTCCTCTGTCATTTGTCCTGTATATATTATTTCTACAGCCAAAGGTATTCCTCCTTTGGTAATATATATGAGTTATATAAATTGTCCTATAATAAAAAAATGGAGAGCCTTTGAAATTCTCCAATAGGCTATCCTTTAGTTATAAATCTTTATCAATCATATCAAATTGGATTGTCAATTTTTTATGTTATAATCTTTCTCCCACCATAAAATACTTTATAGCTACCTCTAAAAATTCCAATTGCAAAATTAACCAGTTCCTTAACTTCTTGATCATTTAAATTATCCACTTTTTTGATATTTGATGAATGATTCTTTCCCATACATTGTGTTATTTTAAATTTTTTACTTATAATTTTATATTATCAATATTTGCAATAAAATTTTTAGAAATCGACATACTTTACTAAAATTTTGCATATTAAATTTAGTATAATTAGTGGTATTAAAACTTAATGATAAGGAGATGAGTTTTTTGAAAAAAATACTTAAATGGATAGGCATTGTTTTTGTTGCCTTAATAATCATTGGCTCCATAGCAGGAGGAAACAACGACAAAAATACGGAACAAACAAAACAACCAGATGCAACTCAAGAAACTTCAAGTTCTGAAAACACAGAAAAGGTTACACAAGAAAATCCTAAGGAAAAAGAAGAAACTGAGCCAGAGGAAAAGTTCACAAAGTATAAATCAGGTAATTATAAAGTTGGAACAGATCTACCTGCAGGAGAATACAAGCTATTTACTAAAACGATGGCATATTATGAAGTCACTAAAGATAGTAGTGGGAACTTTGATAGCATAATCTGTAACGATAATTTTTCAAATTTCTCATATATAAAAGTTGAAGATGGCCAATATTTAAAATTGCAAAGTTGTTTTGCTGTACCTGCTGCAGAAGCCCCAGCATATGAACCTACCAACGGTAAATATATGCCTGGTAAATATAAAGTGGGTTTTGATATACCAGCTGGTGAATATAAAGTGGTTTCAGATGGTACAATGGCCTATATTGAAGTTTCTAGTAATTGTTTAGGTACAATGGATTCCATAATATCAAATGACAATTTCGAAAATAGCAAATACATAACTATTAATGATGGTAATTATTTTAAAATGCAAGGATGTTATATAGATCAATAATTTTATTCGGTCTCGACAAACTTTGTCAATATATTACACGGATAATCTGGTATTATAGTTATGTATTTACATACAGATGATGAAAGGAGGGCTCAAATTGGAAAGTAATATTAAAACTGCTGATTCATATTTTGATGGTGGTCTTTTGGGACTAATTGGAACTAATTTATTAGGTTATATCGTAACAGCTTTCACTCTTGGAATCTGTTTTCCTTGGTCTGTAGTTATGAAAGAAAGATGGATTGCAGAGCATACTGTTGTCGGGGGTAAAAGACTTAGATTTACGGGTACTGCTATGGGACTATTTGGTCAATGGATAAAAATCCTATTATTATGCATAATTACATTAGGCATATATGGTTTCTGGGCAAATTTAGCTATTAAGAAATGGGTTGTGCAACATACAAAATTCGCTTAATAGAAAATAAAAGCTGCTGGACATAGCAGCTTTTATTTTTTTACAGAAAAGTCTATAATTGTATTAACAATAACTTAAACGGGTGATAGAAATGAATGTATGTATTTACCTAAGGAAATCCAGAGCTGAGGAAAAAATGTCTGTAGAGGAAGTTCTGAATAGGCATAGGACTACCCTTTTAGCTTATGCTCAAAATGAAAATTATAGTATAGTTGATATTAAAGAAGAAATCGTAAGTGGTGAGTCTATCACTAGACGACCTAAGATGCTTGAGCTGCTACAGGAGGTTGAGAATGGTAAGTATGATGCGGTACTAGTTATGGATATAGATAGGCTTGGAAGGGGTAACATGAGAGAACAGGGTCTTATATTAGAAACCTTTAAAGAATTTGATACTAAGATTATTACTCCCAGAAAAATATATGACCTAACGGATGAATTCGATGAAGAGTTTTCTGAGTTCGAAGCCTTTATGGCTCGCAGGGAACTAAAGATTATTAAGAAGCGTCTACAACGGGGAAGACTTAAAAGCATTGAGGAAGGTAACTATATATCCCCTTATGCTCCCTATGGATATGATAAAAAGGATAGAACCTTAATAATAAATAAGGAAGAAGCCCCTGTCATTAAATTGATATTCGATCTATATGTCAATAAGGGATATGGAGATACGAAAATAGCTAAGTATTTACAAGATAGAAATATACTTAATAAGAATAAAAATACTTCCTGGGAAAAAACTACTATAAGAAATATCATTAAAAACCCTGTTTATATTGGCATGGTCACATGGAATAAAAGAATATATAGATACCAAGATAACGGGAAAAGAACAAGTATATCTAGGGACAAAGAAGAGTGGAGGATTTATAATGGTAAGCACAGTCCCATTATATCTGAAGATATATTCAACAAGGCTCAATTATTATCTAAGGATAGATACGTCCCCCATCTACATAGTAATAGAAGGTTGAGAAATCCTTTATCTAATCTTGTTAGATGCGGTGCCTGTGGTGCTACAATGACCACAAGAACAGCTAAAGGAAAAAAGGATAGCTTAAGATGCTATAAACATTGTGGCGGTGTTAAATCAAGCTATATATATTTAGTTGAAGAAAAAGTTTTAGACATTTTACTTAAGGAATTTAATAAAATTAAATTTGAATTTGAACATGAAGAAAAAAAACTGAATAATATAGAAATTGAAGTTTTAAAAGGCTCCATTAAGGCGAAGAATAAAGAAATTAATAAACTTAAGAAACAAAAGGAAAAGCTATATGACTTACTAGAGCAAGGGATATACCATAACAGTACTTTTTTAGATAGAATGGATACTATAACCAAAAAAATTGATGTAGCAAATAATGAAATAGAAAGGCTTGACAAGCAATTATTTAACCTCAATACTGATATTGATAAGGCAAATAATAAAATCCCATATATTAATAATTCCATTAAGTTCATTGAGGAAACCTATCACAGCCTTGATGCTGAACAAAAAAATAGATTTCTGAAAACCTTCATTGAAAAAATCATATATTTTAAAGACAAAGATGCTGGTAAAAATGACTTTGACTTAAAAGTCATCATGAAAATATAAACTTCCTATAGGCTGAACCCCTTGGAAATACTATGGTGGTATGATGCGTCTGTCAATGGAATGAAAGGCGTTGCCACGGTCGTGATGAATAGAGTGCGGGTTCCATATGGAGAGTATCAGAGAGTAGGTCAAGGAGATATTAGAAAGGTAATATATCAAAAAGGCCAATTTGACTGTGTACGTTCGGTGATCGGCGGTGTAGCGAACCCCCAAACAATATGGGCTAGCCCCCCTGAACAGATACATTATGATATAGCTGACTGGGCATTATCGGGAAATCGACTATTTACAATTGGCTACTCTCTGTGGTACTTTAATCCTTTTAAGCCAACATGCCCATATGCTTTCCCTCGTAATGGAACCGGAAGCTTCCAAGTAAGAGTAGGAGATCATTGCTTCTATAATCCTACTGAAAAATATGCTCAAACTTAAAAGTACAAATAGTCTGATGACGCATTAATAGTTATAAGTCCAATCTTTAGCATAGTCTTATGGAGCTTCCAATTAGGATCTTAATTTATATATATCAAAAATTCCCAAAACCATTGGATATTTCTATATGCATAAATTAAGACTTACTTAGAACTCTCTATAATTGGACTTAAAAAGAAATAACTTTAAATATATGTGATTTAGGGAGGTTTCAAATTAATGTTTCCAAATTATTTTTTTAGAATGCCTATGCATGGTATGATGAATAATCCTATAGGGGAAAATACCATGATGGGTTTACCCCCAGAAGAAGAAGCTGTTCAAGCTCAAGCTACACGTACTACTGGATTTGGCACTGGCTCACCTGATTTTGAATTTGAAGCTGGTCCACCTGTACAAGATGATATTAACTATACACAAGGTTATTTAAGAACTAAAATAGGTGAATATGTGAAAATTGAATTCCTAATTGGTACTAACCTATTCATCGATAAAGAGGGTATCTTAAAGGATGTTGGTATTAGCTATGTTGTTATAGAAGAAGCAGGCACAGGTGACGATTTAATGGCCGATATATATTCAATCAAATTCGTATCAATTATAGATGACCGAAATTAAATACACACTTACAACAAAACTGCCAGCACTATGTTATGCGCTGGCAGTTTTGTTAATCATTTAATCCAATAAATTTTTTTTCCCTACTCAAAACACCCCTTGAATAACTAGTTGAATAGGTCTTATGTTTTTGGTAATAGGCCTTTAAATTATACGGGCCCCTATTATATTCAGACAGAATTCTATCATAATTTTCTCCATAGGCTTCTTTTAAGATACTTAAATAAACTACACCCAAACCGATATTATATACTGGCTCAAATATACGCTGGGGATCATATTCAAATCCCAGTTTATATCCATATTTCTCCACCAACCACTTTTCTGTTGATGGTATAATCTGCATATATCCCCTATCCTTATGGGCTCCAACCTCAAATTTATTAAAGTTGCTCTCCAGTTTAATAACTGCTAAAATCAATGAAGGTTGTATATTAAACTTTTTTGAATAGGCCATAACTATAGCCGCCGATTGAAAATCTAGGGGAGTCTTCTCTACTATCTCCCCAATCTGTTTTGAGTCATGGGTTATATTCACACCTATTTGCTTTTGTATTTTTTCTAGCTCATCTAAAACCCCTTGATTATCCTGAAGCTCTTTTAGTAATTTTTCCATATCATCAATCTTTTTATCAATTTCAGCGGATAAAATAGAATATTCTTCCTTTAAGCCCTCTGTCTTAGCAATATTCACATTAGAATTATCTTTTATTGAATACTGTGCATAGCTAATGTATAAAGTATTTATAATTATACCTATTAATACAATTATATTAAGCATTCTTTTACTCTTTACTTTCATTTCATTCACTCCTTTCCTTTCGGCTATGAAAATATTATTTCACTATACCCTTATTTTTTAGTAACCTTTATCCTATAAATTTATTACATCCAATAATCTCCAAAATAAAAAACACCAATAGTCAAAACAACTCTTAGTGTTCTCGAAAAAAGATTATAATACATTTATAGTTTTTTTGCAACATATTCCATAAAATTTAGTTATATTTTCCTCTAAAAAATCATTTACAACTGCCTTAAACCCATGTAAAATCTAATGTTTACCAACAATAAATATATTTTTATAAATATTTTTTATAATTTTTTAATAATTAAACTATAATAAATCCATAGGGCACTATTTACTTTACAATCTTTTCATAGTATTATATATTTTTATAGTGAAATTCAATTTATACATGGGCAAATTGAAGGTTGGTTTAGATTATGAATATTAATAAACTAATAAAAAAGATTCTACTATTACTTTTTTTACCGATTGGAATAATTATATCTTTTTTTGCTTCCAAATCACCTAACATAATTGAAAGCATATATTCAAACAATATATATAGATTTATATCACAGTCCATCAGTTTGGTAACAAGTATTTTGCCATTTTCCGTTGGAGAATTTCTATGCTATTTTATTATTTTATTTTTTGTTCTGTTGTTATTTAAAACAATTTTGAAAACCATTAGAACCCCTAAGGGGAAAAAACATATTATTATGGATTTCATATTAAATACTTTAGCATTCATCAGTATAGGTTATTTTATCTTTATAACGATTTGGGGACTTAATTATCATCGCCTACCCTTTTCAGATATTTCGGGATTAGATACAAAACCTACTTCCATAGATGAACTAGTTATGCTTTGTGATGATCTCATAGATCATGGCAATGAACTAAGGAGTAAAATTCAAAAAGATTCATCTGGGGTGATGAATCTATCCTATAATAATGCTACTGCCTTTGCTAATGCTTCATTAGGATATGAAAAAGCTTCAAATATCTATCCAGAACTTGGTGGTAATTACGGTCAACCTAAAGGAGTAACTTTGTCTAAAGGTATGTCTATGGCTGGCATATCGGGAATGTATTTTCCATTTACCTGTGAAGCAAATGTTAATATAGAAATACCCGATTCCATGATTCCCTGTACGGCATCCCATGAAATGGCCCATCAACGGGGTTTTGCTAGGGAAGATGAAGCTAACTTCATAGCATATTTAACCTGCAATATGCATCCCGATGTTCAATTTCAATACTCTGGTACCCTCTTGGCTTTGATTCACTCAATGAATACCCTTTATAAATATGATAAGGAGAAATATCTAGAACTTCATAAAAAGTATGATAAAGGTATGCTTAAGGATTTACTGTTTATAAATGAATTCTGGCAATCCTACGAAGGTCCTGTAGAAAAGGCATCTAGTAAACTTAATAATGCATATCTTAAATCCAATTATCAAGATGACGGTATACAAAGCTATGGCAGGATGGTAGATCTATTATTAGCACATTATAGAGAAAAAAACAAAAGCAATTAAAACATTTTTATCTTTTTCTAGTATCTTTTATCCATGGGGATATACTTACTATCCATATCTATATTTGCATATGCCGGTCTAAGTATCTTTTTATCACTGACAATTTGTTCGATTCGATGGGCACACCATCCTGGTAATCTAGCGGCTGCAAAAATAGGTGTATAAAGCTCCTTGGGAATATTTAACATGTCATAGACAAAGCCCGAATACAAATCTACATTAGCACATATTAGTGAATTCTCGCCCTTTATCTCCTTAAATATTTCGATAGTCATTTCTTCAATATTTTTGTATAGATTAAACTCATCTATTGCATCCTTTTCAATGGCAAGCTCTAAAGCTTTATCCTTTAATAGTACAGCTCTAGGATCTGATTTAGTATATACAGCATGGCCCATACCATAAATTAGACCTTCCCTATTGTAAGCTTCTTTTCTTAATATTTTCAGTAGATAATCTTTAATTATACTCTTATCCTTCCAATTTGAAACATTTTCTTTAATATCCTGTATCATTTCTCTGACCCTAATATTTGCTCCCCCATGTTTAGGCCCCTTTAAAGCTCCTACCGCTGCTGCAATAGCAGAATAGGTGTCCGTTCCAGAAGAAGAAACAACATGGGTAGCGAAGGCTGAATTGTTTCCTCCACCATGCTCTGCATGTATCACAAGACATAAATCCAAAATTTCTGCTTCAGTTTTAGTATAGCTGTTATCCGGTCTTATCATAAATAGAATATTTTCCGCTGTTCCCATGCCTTTTTGAGGACAATGTATAAATAAACTTTTATCGTCAAAGTAATGAGCTTTTGCCTGATACCCATAGGATATTATGGTTGGAAATCTAGCAATGAGCCTTATACTTTGCATTAAAATATTTTTTACACTAATACCATCTGGATTGTCATCGTGGGAATACAAGACTAAAACACTTCTTTGGAGCTTATTCATAATATCCTTGCTCGGAATCTTAAGGATCATATTTTCTGTAAAGCTTGTAGGGAGCTTTCTCCACTGATCTAATAGATCATTAAATTCATTAAGCCTTTCTCTAGTTGGTAGCTCCCCAAATAAAAGAAGATATGCACATTCTTCAAAACCATATCGCCTTTGCTTTTGAAATCCATTTACTATATCGGTAAGCTTCATTCCTCTATATAATAGTTCTCCATCTGTGGGTATTTTTTCATTGTTTTGAAACGTATATCCTTGAATATGGCCGACCTTAGTAAGTCCTACCTTTACACCTGTACCATTACTATTTCTTAATCCTCTTTTTATGTTAAACATATTATATATTTCAGGTTTGATGAAGTTATTTTTCTCAGCTATAATTGATAGTTCCTCTAACAATTTTGCGGAGGAATTCTTAGACAATTTTTTTACCCCCTTATCTAGGACAAAAGCGTCCAATGCCGCTTTTGTAGTTCTAAGCTCTAAGTTCCAGATCCTAAGTCCTAGGATCATTTTAGCCCATCAGTTTTTCTATTATTGCTTTAGTCATATCCTTAGTTGATGCTAATCCTCCTAAATCTCGTGTTACATATACCCCTTCTTCAATGGTCTTATTAACTGCCTTAACTATTAACTGTGACTTTCTATTTTCCCCTAAATATTTTAACATCATTGCCCCGGATAATATTACTGCAGTTGGATTTGCAATGTTTTTTCCTGCAATATCTGTGGCACTTCCATGAACTGCTTCAAATATTGCCATATTCTTGCCTATATTGGCACCGGGTACGAGTCCAAGTCCCCCTACGAGGCCAGAGCATAAATCAGATAGAATATCTCCATATAGGTTTGTAGTTACAATTATCTCATACTTTGATGGATTCATTACTAATTGCATACACATATTATCAACTATAACTTCCTGTAGTTGTATGTCAGGATAATTTTTTGCAATCTCCCTTGCACAATTTAAGAATAACCCATCCGTAAGCTTCATTATATTAGCCTTATGAACTACAGCTACCTTCTTCTTATTATTTTTCTTTGCATATTTAAAAGCTTCATTGATAATTCTTTGGGAGGATTTTCTCGTAATAATCTTTATAGCTTCTGCTGCATCTTTACTGGTCATCCTTTCTATACCGCTATAAAGTCCCTCAGTATTTTCTCTGAATATAACTAAATCTATTTCTTCAAAGGGAGTCTTGATACCATTAATGTTTTTAACTGGTCTAACATTAGCAAATAAATCATACTTTTTTCTGAGCAATACATTTATACTTCTGAAGCCTGACCCAATTGGAGTTGTGATAGGGCCCTTAAGGACTACTTTGTTTTTTTCTATGCTTTCAAATACCTCATCTGGAATAAGAACTCCCTTTTTTGAATATACATCGGATCCTGCATTGACAATATCCCATTTTACATCTACGCCTACTGCATCAATAATTTTTTTCGTAGAATCCACTACTTCTGGTCCTATTCCATCCCCGGGTATAAGGGTCACATCATACATTTTCTCATCTCCCCCATCAATCCTTTAATTTCTTTGCAAAATTTAAATATCCACCGTGCTTTAATAGCTCTATATCCCTATCTGAACCCTCAAAGATTAACTGGACAGTAATGTTTTTTGTTTTATTATATAAAATTATCTCCAAACCATTTTCTAGAGACTCAATTATATTCTTCAATACTATCTCATCAAATTCATCTATAACATCATAATCTTCCTTATTTTTAAATACTAAAGGCAATATCCCTGTATTTATTAAATTCGCTTTATGAATTCTAGCGAAGGACTTGGCAATCACACCTTTTATCCCCAGATAAAGTGGAACCAGTGCTGCATGTTCTCTACTAGAACCCTGTCCATAATTTTCTCCACCTATTATAAAACCACCATTATTTTTTTTACATCTAAGATGAAAATCATCAACAATTGTTCCAAAACAATACTTAGATAATTCAGGTATATTCGACCTGTAGGGTAAAAGCTTAGCATTAGATGGCATAATGTCATCGGTGGTCACATTATCCCCAGTTTTTAGTAATATCCCTCCATTTAAACTAGTTATCAAAGATTCATTTATTGGAAAAGCTTTAATATTTGGTCCCATCCTCACCTTTAATCCCTCTCTATTTTCTGGAGGACATACAAAATAATTTTCATAGACATCAAAGCTTTTCGGTATTTCAACATTAAGCATCTTTCCAAAGGCAGATAAATCCTTTAAGTATCCCGTAATAGCCGAAACAGCTGCTGTTTCAGGACTAACCAGATATACATCTGCATCTTTAGTTCCACATCTTCCTTTGAAATTTCTATTAAAGGTTCTAAGTGAAACAGCCCCTGTTTTTGGAGCCTGCCCCATTCCTATACAAGGTCCACATGCAGCTTCAAGAATCCTTGCCCCAGCTGAAATTAGGTCTCCTAATGCCCCGTTATCGGACATCATTCTCAATATATTGCTTGAGCCCGGTGAAATAACTAGACTCACATCCGGGTGAACCTTCTTGCCCTTTAATATTTTTGCTACCTTCATCAAATCGGTATAGGAAGAATTAGTACAGCTTCCTATTGCAACTTGGTCTATCTTTAGATTCTTTACATTCTTGACATAGTCAACATTGTCAGGACTGTGGGGTAATGCTACCATAGGCTCTATATCACTTAAATTGATTTTTATACTTTCATCGTAATATGCTCCATCATCCGCTGAGAAATATCTGAAGTCCTTTTCTCTCCCCTGTCTAGCTAAAAAATCCTTCGTGGTTTCATCACTAGGGAAAATAGATGTGGTAGCTCCAAACTCTGCTCCCATATTAGTTATTGTTGCTCTATCAGTAACAGACAGTTCTTTAACTCCTTCACCAGAATATTCCACTATATATCCAACTCCACCCTTTACCCTTAATTCCTTTAAAATAAATAAAATTACATCCTTAGCCGAAACCCAGTGCCCCAATTTGCCTACTAACTCTATATTAAGGACCTTTGGAACCTTTAAATAATAATATCCCTTTGCCATAGCTACTGCTACATCCAAGCCTCCGGAGCCAATACTCAGCATACCAAGCCCTCCACCCGTAGGAGTATGACTATCGGACCCTATTAATACATCTCCAGGTTTACCAAATCTCTCTAAGTGTATTTGATGACAAATCCCATTTCCCGGCTTAGAATATATAATCCCATATTTTTCAGCTGCTGATTTAATAAAATCATGATCATCGGCATTTTCGAATCCCGCTTGAAGAGTATTATGATCTATATAGGCTACGGATAAATCCGTTTTAATATCTTTTATTTCCATTGCTTCTAATTGTAAATATACCATTGTCCCCGTGGAATCCTGTGTAAGTGTCTGATTTACCTTTATAGATATTTCATTTCCTTGTCTCACAATTCCCGATAATAAATTCTTGTCAAGAATCTTATAGGCTAAGCTTTTTTTCATATAAATCCCCCATTCAAATAGTCCCTAAAAATTTATTACTTTTTCGTAATGTATTATTGTATACGATTATACTTGCATAATTATTCCTTGTCAAGGAAATTTTCTATAGAATTTTATTGAGAATTTATCTTCTTATAGGGATTCTAGTATAGACTTTAACTTATACTATGAAAATCCTATATTTATGGTCAACTCAAAAACTTAAAAGACTCTGATCAAGGTTATCCCCAATCAGAGTCTACATTAAAGGTCTTGGCTATTAAGCCGTCTCGAAATTATAACAAGTATCATCAATATTTTATCATATCAATTTAATACAGCTTTATGTATTTAGGAAGTCCATTATCTAGTATAGGCTTTGGCGAACCCATTACTAAAGGAGTTATATACTCGATTCCTTCCCTTGTTATATTATTCTTTTCATCATTAATCCATTCAGCAGGAAAATACTTAATATTATTAGCCACTTTTGATGCTTCAACTTTACATGTCTTCATTTGATAAGGTTTATTTTGAACCCTTTCAATTCCGACCATAAATCCACTATCTCCTTCAATGGAATATTTCAAGGCTGCTTTACCAACCTCATATGCTTCTTCAACATCGGTTTCAGATATACAATGCATAGCACATCTTTGAGCAACTCCTAGTTCTAATACCTTAACTCTATTGGTAATACCTTTATTAATTAATAGACCTTTTAAATAACTACCCACGCCCCCTAACTGAACATGGGAAAAAGTATCATGTTTATTTGAAGACTTAGTATCAAAAATATAGCTTCCCCTTTCATCCTTTAATCCTTCCGATGCCACAATGAAAACTTTATTATTTTCATTAAATCTTTTCTCAACATCCTGTAAAAACTTTTCATTGGAGAATGGTACTTCCGGTAAATATATGAAATCCACAACGGATTCTCCATTCAATTTAGCAAGAGCCCCACTTGCCGCTAACCAACCGGTATCTCTTCCCATTGTCTCCATAATAAATATACCATTGTTAGTATAAACACTTGCATCCAAATAGGTTTCCAGTGCCGTTGTGGCTATAAATTTTGCGGCACTGCCGTAGCCGGGTGTATGGTCAGTGCTAAATAAATCATTATCTATTGTTTTAGGAATTCCAATTATTTGTTTATCAATTCCCTTTTCTTTGGCATACAAGCTAAGCTTGTTTACTGTATCCATTGAATCATTACCGCCAATATAAAAGAAGCTCTGAATATCCAGCTGATCTAATATTTCAAACAACTTTAGATATTCTTCTTCATTTATAGTAAAATCCTTCATTTTGTATCTACAGGAGCCAAGTCCTGCTGCTGGAGTATATTTCAAGGTTTCTAGATCCCTATCATCAAGCTCTGTTAAATCAATAATTTTATTGTTCAGTATGCCTTCAATACCATTTATACCTCCATATACTTTATCATAGCACTTAGCTTCTCTGTTTCCTCTTACAACACCAACCACGCTACTATTTATCACTGAAGTAGGCCCTCCAGACTGAGCGACTATACAATTTTTCATAACCTATCTCTCCTCAAAAATTAATCTATATTTCTATACCATTATACCCCATATATGACCCAACAAGCTATATTGAACTTCCATAATATAAGTATAATATTGTTAAGCCTTATCAGGGTATAAAAGCTTAAAAATGATCGATTCATAGCAATAGGGGAAAATTTCATCAATAAAAAAAGAGCATATAGCCCTTTTCATTAATCATTTATTCCTTTCTTATATATCCTATAGGTCTTATATTTTATTCCTCCAAATCTCTCTATATCCCTCATCATGACTTCATTATATTCCCAGATAGTAGAACCCTCTCCATATTTGTAGCCTTTGTCCACCGCTGCTCTATAAACATTACGATAAATAGCAGCTGAAACTCCTTTTTTTCTGTACTCTGGAATAACAAAAAGCACAAAAAATCTAGTTCTGCTTATTTTTCTTTTATCAAATAGAAACCGTAAGAATCCAAAGGGAAAAAGTCTTCCATTCATTTTTCTTAATATTTCATTATAGTCTGGAAGTGCCACATTAAATCCAATTGGTCGCCCATCACAGGTACGTGCAATATATATAAGATCTGGATCGGCAACGGGAACAAGCTGATTGGCGATGATTTCTATCTCTTCATCCGTGGGAGGAATAAAATCTTCCCATTCCTTAGGCATAGCATCATCAATTATTTTCTTTATATCTCTCATATCTTTATTGATGTTTTTTAAGTTTAGCTTATCAACTTTAAAATGGTATTTATTCATGGCATATGGTATATATTTTTCGTATCTTTCATCCATTCCATGGCATATATCAACTTTATACCCATAACAATCTAAATACTTTATAAATCCATGATCCTCAAAAAATCTTTTATAATACTCTTTATTATAGGTATTCATCACAAGGGTTGGATCGACGAAGTTATCAATAAGTAGCCCTCTATAATCATCTCCCCCGGGCACCGAAAGGGGCCCAATGATTTTTTCCATTCCCCTCTTCCTTAACCAATCTTCTGCGTATTGGAATAATGCTCTAGCAATGTCATCGTCATCAATACACTCAAATAATGATATATATCCTTCTTTATAGTTCTTCGCATGGTTTAGATGTTCATTTATTCCCACACATAATCTTCCACTAGGAATACCATCCTTATATGCTAGTATTAATGCAAAAGTTCCACTTTTGCTTAGCATATTATTTTCTCCCCTTATTGTTTTTCTAAATTCTGAAATTATAGGAGGTACCCAACAAGAATCTTCTTTATAAATTTTCCATGGTAATTTAATAAATTCATTTTCTTCAGATTTTGTCTCCACCCTTACAATACTAACTCTACCCATCTTATTCCCCCCCCAGCCAATATGTATTATTCCATTTAAAAATACAATGCAATATATATATTTCTATATATAGACATATTTCCCTTTTTTATTTGGCATTTTTGTGAAATCTATTGTAGAATTTATTATTTAAAGGATATAATCCATAATCTAACAAAGGGGTGCCTCAAAATGATGAATCTCTTCGTTATTTGAAGCTTCATTCATTCTGAAACACCCCCGGTGCTGAATCAAAAAATTATCCTTTGAGACAAAACTTCCAGATAGATTTTTCTCAAAAACAACCCTAAAAACCCTTGATTTTATAATAGTCCAATAATATATTAGAAAAAATTTCTAGCGTATTCCACAAGCTTTGATCCCACAAATATCCCAACTATTCCCGCTATACCCGCCAGAGTTGGAGGTGCAGGAAGGGGAAGCTTGCTCAATGAGAATATTGCTCCCGTAACAATACCTACAACCAAAGCTACTATTTCTACTTTCATACCTTCTCCTCCATTATTATTAAAATTTATTCTTAAACAGCTTATTTATGCATGTTTGATTATATTCTTCATAAGAGTTATAAATTTCTCTCTTGCCCTTGCAGAGGTTTCCATGACCTCACTGTGATCTAATGGTTGATCTAGAATACCTGCCGCCATATTGGTCATACAAGAAATACCAATTACATCTATTCCACTATGAATTGCCACAATAACTTCTGGAACAGTAGACATCCCAACTGCATCTGCCCCAAGTGTTCTGACCATCCTAACCTCTGCTGGAGTTTCGTATGTTGGCCCTGTCATACATGCATAAACCCCTTCCTGAAGATGAATATTAAGAGATTTAGCAATTTTCTTTACCTTTGCCCTAAGTACTGGATTATATGCATTAGACATATCCGGGAAACGTGTCCCAAATTCACTTAAGTTTCTCCCTATCAATGGATTATCAAAGGCTAAGTTTAAATGATCTTTAATAAGCATTAAATCTCCAGGACTATATGAAGTATTTACAGCTCCAGCAGCATTTGTAACAATTAATCTCTTTACACCCAATAGCTTCATTACCCTTACTGGAAAAGTAACCTCCTTCATGGGATATCCTTCATAATAATGAAATCGTCCCTGCATTGCTACTACTTTTTTACCCTCTAAGGTCCCTACAACTAATCTTCCCGCATGGCCTTCAACCGTAGATACAGGAAAATGTGGAATCTCATTATAAGGAAAATACGTAGCATCTTCTATTTGATCCCCAATAGCGCCAAGTCCTGATCCTAATATCAAACCAATCTCTGGCTCTATATTAATTTTGCTTAAAATAAACTCTGCCCCATGTTTAATTTTCATTTGTAAATCCATCATTATCACCTTCCAATTTAATATTATCCTTCAATATTGTATAACCAATGATCTATGCAATATTCATATAAATCTTCTTCATTTTGTATGTTTTAAATAAATATTTTGTCCTTTATATATTAAAATCGTCCCCTAGATAAATTAATATCTAAGGGACGAAATAGTTTTCGTGTTATCACCCTTTTATACCACGTATAAACCTGCATTGCACTTATTACCATGGTCATTAAAAAATTATTATTTTTATGGGAGTACTATCTTTCGAGCAAATTGCATAATTACTTTCTATAAAAATCATCTACTATATATAGTTTTAAAATCTCCGAAGCTATACCATATATATTATACAATTCTGCCAAGTCAGAGTTATACAATTTCCTCTTTCTAAAATAGAATATGAAAGCGGTTCCCTCTTTATTTAATATATTAGCTTTTTTTATAATTGTCAATAGAATTTTTTGGTGGCGTGATGCAATCCAATAACTTTTACTTTAATAATAAAATATCCCTCGGGAAAACGTTTGATTTTTCTTAATTTTCTGAAAATACTATTGACATTATGCATCTATATTGTTATAATACAAAACAACTAATAATTATCCCACAAATTTCAAAGAGCGTTAGGAGGAATAATATGTCCAAAAAAATTATGTCCACAAATGAAAAAAACAATAGAGTTATACCAACCATAATGGGCGGACAAGAGACCCTTGCTAAGTTTTCTAAACCTACAACAACACACCTTCAATCTCTTTCTATGAACTTTTGGGGTGAAGGTCGATTTAGTGATGAATTGATATTAGATTTCTATATTTAACAAAGCTCAATATAAGAAAAAAGAATTTCTCAAAAAACTATTCTTTGACTGGACCTAAGGCACAGCCACTTTTACAAGTGAACCTGCTTCTAGGTCCAGTTCACTTTGAAATATATCCCTATTCCCTATGACTTTACCCTAAACTCTCTATACGTTACTTAAGTTAGCAAATTGTATAATTACCATATCAAAAATCTTTTTATATAATCAGAATTTTCTACATTTTTTTAACAGCTTAATGTTTATAATATTTAATTGAGGGGGTGGTGAATATAGATACAACAAAAATTCTTGTGGTAGAAGATGAAGAAGAAATAAAAAATCTGATCAGTATGTATCTGGTTGAAGAAGGATTTCATGTGATATGGGCTTCAAATGGTAAACAAGCCTGTGAGCTTACCATCAAAGAAAATCCTGATCTGATTTTACTGGACATTCTACTACCAGGTCAGGACGGTATTGAGGTATGCTCTCAGTTACGTAGACATACAAACGCTCCTATCATATTTGTTACATGTAAGAAGGAAGATATAGATATGATTCTTGGTCTTAGCATTGGAGGAGATGATTACATAACTAAACCCTTTAGCCCGAGAGTATTGGTGGCACGAGTAAAAGCCCATCTTCGTAGGGGTCATATACAGACAGAAAAGTTAACTACCCAAAAAATTTTACATTATCCAGGACTTTATATAGATATTTCAAGTCGTTCAGTTTTTGTAAATGATATTCAAATTACTCTAACAGCTAAGGAATTCGATATATTAGTACTTTTGGCTAAAAATCCAAATAGAGTATTCTATACCAGCCAAATATTTGAAAAAATATGGAAAACCTATGTATTAGATAGAGATTTTAAAACGGTTATGGTACATATGAGCAATCTACGAAAAAAAATAGAACCGCAGCCTTCTAATCCTAAATATATACTTACTGTTAGAGGAATAGGATACAAATTTAATGGTTTTGCTGAAAGACTATCCAGTTAAGCAAATGGCATAATTACAATTCTCAAAAACTTACTACTACATATAATCTTAAATGGCCTATGGCTATACCCCATTTATTATGCAACTTAGCCAAATTAGAATCATGCAATTTCCTCAATCATAAACTTTTATATAAAAATAATATTCACTTTAGTGGATGACTTAAATCAATATCTATTTGTGCCACTAAGCTTAAATTGTAGGAGGTTTGCTAAAATCCTCCTACAACTTTTATTTTGAAGTAATAATATTTTTAGAAATATCAATCTGTTTCCTTAGAATTGTACTCTATTGGTACCTTTACATCTATAGCTATTAACGCTTGCTCTAATACAACAAAGAATTGTTCAATATCAGGTACATCTATTGCCCCTAGGCTGCATAATCTAAAGGTGGCTGTATCGGTAACCTTACCAGGATAAATCGTAAATCCTCTTTCAAAGCAATAATCATGAACCCCTTCAAAGCTCCAATTAGGGTCATCGGGATACTTAACTGAGATGACTAACCTAGACTGTTTGTCACGCTCAATTAGATCCTTAAAGCCTAGTTTTGTTAAACCCTCATGCTGTGCTTCCCAAATTCTTTGATGTCTAGCCCATTTTGCAGCTTCTCCTTCTTCCCAATACTCTTTTATGGCTTGCTTTGTTGCATAAACGGTTTGTACCGGTGGTGTGAAATGCATTTGTCCTTTTCTTTCAAAGAAATCATACTGCATATATAGATTTGTATAATATGAACGGGTAGGATATTCCTTAGACCTTTCTATAAGTTCTCTGTTTCCAACTACATAGGATAGCCCTGTCATTGACATTAATCCTTTTTGTGCAGAAGCCATTAGAAAGTCAATATTATCCTTTTCAATATCGATTGGAATCATAGCATATGTTGAAGTGGTATCAACCATAAATATACTTCCATAATCATGGGCTAGTTTTCCTATTTCTCTTATGGGATTTAATAATCCTGTACCTGTTTCATGATGACAAGCATATACCACTGCTATGTCCCCATCTTCCTTTAAAACCTTTTCAATTTTTTCTAAGTCTGGCAGTTCGGTTAGGGAGAACTTAAGATTTATATGGGGTAAATTATAATACTCACATACCTCAGCCGCCCTTGCACTATATGATCCATTGTTTATTACTAACATCTTTTTATTAGGTGGCAATAAGGAGTTAACACAAGCATCAATATTTATTGTGCCTGAACCACAAAATAAAACCGACGTATACTTTTGGAGATCCCCATGAACAATTTTTACTAGCTCTTTTCTCATATCCAACATAATTTGTGCGAACTCTTTTTCTCTAGGACAAATATCCGGTATTACTTGAGCAAATTTTACTGTATCAGTGGTTGTTGCAGGCCCTGGATTTAATAAAACATTCCTTTTCACTTTATACATTTAGGTATTCCCCCCTATACTTTATATTATCTATGAGGCACTCTCCTTTGAATCAGATGAGTTCCTCTATTTATCTTTCACATATTAATTTTAAAGTTCAAATAATTTTTAAAATTCCCGGTCATGCTTTAGCTTTATCCGTCGTTTTATTGGCTATTAATGCCAAGACCATCATCAAAACACATATTACGGCAATAGAAGTAAATAGAATGTTCCAATTACCCGTTTTATCTAATATCCTACCAAAGATTATAGCTTGTAGTGCAGCTCCCATATATGCTGACCAGTCTAACACACCGGCTGCGGTACCTGCAAAAACTCGACCTCCTACATCCGTTGAATATGCCCAAACCACACCATTGATAGCATAAACAAAGAATCCTGCAATAAATAATCCAATGGATGCACTCTGGATTGTTTTAAAACTAGGGAATAAGAAAACCGATACAGAAGAAACTACTGCACAAATAACAACCGCCGGCAAGCGACCCTTTTTACCAAATTTATCTGAAGCCCATGGTACTATGAATGTTCCTAGTGCCATCCCCACAGGTAATAATACTGATTTTAAAATCCCAGATTTTACATTCATATTTAAAACTTGTACATAATAGGTCGGTATCCATGTCAATAATCCATAACGGGCAATACTTGATATGGCTATGATACAACACCAAATAACAAATCTCCATTGGCTAAACAAATGAATAAAGGGATATAGCTTACCCTTCTCTACTACAATTTTTTGAAGCTCGGCTTCTTGTTCTTTTGTCTCTTCATCCTCTTCATATTCCTTTAACCCCACTTCACTTGGTCTTGCCCTAACCATAATCCAATATACTATACCCATGGCCACCATTGGAACTATTGGAATTCTAAATGCTCCTCGCCAACCTAAATCTGGAAATGCTGAAACTGCTTGTAAAACACTAAACCAAACAATAATTTGTGCAACTCCAGAGAATCCATTAGCAAAGCCAGTTGCAAATCCCCTTTTATGACTAGGCCACCACTTAGTTATTAAACTTATACCAGGAGACCAAAGCATGGATTGAAAATAACCATTTAATCCCCATAATATACCAATAAGCACAAGAGAGGATTGAAAGCTTATAATGACATTAGCCCCTGCAGATAAAAGTAATCCTGTAAGAATAATTTTCTTTGGTCCAAAAACCTCTCCAAGACGTCCATTTATCAAATGTCCAAAGCCATAAGTCCAAAAAAGCACCGATGAAAGAAGTCCAACTTGTGTCTTAGTCCATCCCATTTCTTCCATCATCATTGGCAGTGCCAATCCCATATTCAATCTACCGTTATATAAAAATGCATACAAAATGGAAAAACCTAACAGCGCTAGCCACGAATACTTTTTAAATTTCTTTGCATCCTTTTCCGTATATCCTAGAGAATTTTTTGCCATTACCTTCCCTCCTTATTAGTAGTACAAAACAAGTCATAAATATTAAAACTCCAGCAAGAGGATTGATATATCATTAATATTTATGGATATATCAAAATAAATTGATAATCATTGCTGGAGTTTACTTCTATATATTTTAGAAACAACTAAACATTTTAATTTTTCGGGTCAATGGTTTAATTCGAAAATCCACAAAGTTATTGCTATATTTCTTCAATAGATCATTTATAGAATTCAGTATAAATTAAATCCATTAAATAGACTCTATAATACCTTGCCCTGGTCTTTCACCTTTTCTTAGTCTTGGCTCAATCTCATAGAAGATAATATCAGGAACGTATTCCACGGAAGGCACTAGGAAATCTGGTTTTGCCAAAGCTAGATTATCATAATTATTACTTCCAGTGGCATAAAGACCTATGGTCCAACACCCCGCATTATTACCGCAAAGCATACCGCCGGCAGTATCATCTATCTTAACTACTGATTCGATAGGCCATACATTTAATTTTGACATACAATCATATACCATAAATGGGCTTGGTCTTCCCTCAACTATTTCAGAGTTGGTTGCAACATCAAACTTCATACCATAATTATCTTCAAGATACTTGTTCAGCATTTTTGAATCTCCATCATAATATCCGGTATCACAGCCAACATAAATTTCTGCTTCTCTTAATTTTGTAATACACTCAAGGGCTCCAGAAATTGGCTTAGCTAAATCCTCATCTACTATATATTTAGTCATTAATGGTTTAAATTCCGCTAGCAAGTCTTCAAAATCCTGCTCATTGGGTTTCCGTCCATATTTAGCTTCCCATTGTTCTTGGCACTCTGGTAATGCAAGAAGCATACGTAAATGTGTAGGTTTATAATTTCCCATGGGTTTCCTAATTGATTCCCAGCTTAAAGTTATGTCAAATTTTTTAAAGGCTTCATAAAAAGGTACTACAGGCGCCTTACAACCTCTTAAATCATCCTCTGGCCAACGATGTCTTAAATCCTGAGGTCCATCACAAAAAGTCCCGGCAGTATCTAGAACCGCTAAATTTATTTTCCCTGTATATCTTCTCGTATACATATAAAATCCCCCTTATTAATATTTATTAATTTATTAGTTCTTACTATGAAAAAATCTCAACTATCCTCCCTTCTTTATTAGAATTATGATTCGACCTTCATTGCTAACAACTTAAGTAATCATAATTAAGCTTGTTTAATTATGATTATAGACTTGCTCTTTAAAGGTACTTTAAAGAATACATAAAGTTTTGTTAAAATTTATAAAATTTTGAATTTAAAGAAAATAATACATAATTGTTTGATCAGCCATAATTATGCCCTAGGTGATAAGCCTTAAGGATTAATAAAGTAAAAAAAAAGAGCCTTTATTCCTAAATAAGGATAAAATTGCTCTTTATGATGCAAATACTTTTTAAGTTTTATTAACCTATCATCTATATGATGGATGTAGGCCTTTGTTCATCCACTATGATGGCTAAAACCACCATAACTATGCACAATATTGCGATCGATACGAAAACATACTCCCATTTATTAGTTATTTGAAGTATAAACCCAAAAACCATTGCTTGAACAGCAGCACCCATATAGGCCGCCCAATCGAGTATTCCTGCGGCTGTACCGGCAAACACCCTGGTTCCGACATCAATAGAATATGGCCAGAGAACTCCATTAATTCCATATAGAAAAAAACCAGACCAGAATAATGCAATGGTTACTGTTGTAGCAGTCTTCATACTAGGAAATATAAAAACCATTAATGCACTCAAAGCTCCAAAAATTATTACCGCGGGGGATCGATTCTTTCCAAATAATCGGTCAGTAGACCATGGAACTATAAAAGTCCCCATGGCCATTCCAAGTGGAAGCATCAATGAATCAAATATGCCAGTTCTAATTTGTATATCCATTTGTTCGGCGAAATATAATGGAATCCAAGTCAATAATCCGTACCGACAAATACTAGCTAAAGCAGATATTATACACCATATACAAAATCTCCACTGACTAAATAGGCATTTATATGGAAATAGTTTTCCCTTTTCATTATTCAATCTTCTATAAAGCTTTTCTTTTTCACTTATATTTTGATCTATCTCTTCATAATCCATAAGTCCTACATCCTTAGGACTTTCATTTACCATTATCCAATAAAACATTGATATTATTAATAAAAATGATACCGGAATTCTAAATAATTCTCTCCATTCCCTTTGATGAACTATCTTAAAAGTAACAATCACACTAGCCCATAGAACTATATGGGCTAATCCAGAAAAACTATGGGCAAAGCCTGCTGCAAAACCTCTTTTATTGCTAGGCCACCATCTAGATAATAGGCTCATACCCGGTGCCCATATCATTGACTGAAAATAACCGTTTATACACCATAAAATAGCAATCATAGTGGAAGAATTAGATAAACTAACTATCCAATTTGTTAGTATAGTTAATATTATACCTGCCATTATAAATTTTTTAGGCCCTAATATTTCTCCCAACCTTCCATTGATAAAATTACCACAGGCATAGCCCCAATATATTGTAGAAGCAATTATGCCTATTTCTATTTTAGAAAGTCCTAGATCATTTTTCATTAATGGCAATGCTATTTCTAAATTAAATCTGCCATTGTAAACAAAGGCATAGGTCAGTGCAAATCCCAATAAAGTCATCCATGAATATTTTTTAAATTTTTGATCAAACTTCTGTATAGTATCAATATTGTTCATTCCCTCAACTCCTTTTCATGATCATTTGTTATAAGAATGAACTATTACAAATATAGTATAAATGGAAGTCCCTATCAGAGTTATATACAAAAAATACTTATTATGTTAAAATTATACTTCAATTTCTTTATATGGGTCAATGCTATTAAAGAAAAATTTATTTAATACAAAAATAACCATCTAAGGGGTTCACTTAGATATATCATTAAATCCTTTATATGTAAATAAAAGAAAAAATATATTTTTCGCGAATATCATATAAATAATTAAGTTTTTTGATAAATATTTTTAGGAGGAATCCTATGTTTTTGATTACTCACTCGATAATAGCCATGAGTAGTATTACCTTTGTGCTAGGCTTAATATATTTTTATTTATTCCTACAGAATCACAACCGCTATATGGGTTTCTGGGGAGTCAGTTGGATAATGTATTCTCTAAGCTTTATATTCGATCTATTAAAGTTTGCCGGACAAGACTTTTCAATTTTTATTATTGAAAAACAAACATTCTACCTTATTATTAGTATCCTATTTCTTTTTGGCTCCTATAATTTTTGGAATAAAAGTATACCTAAATTCTGGATATATTTCTCTGTAATAAGTTTTTCAACCATAATCAGTGCTACTTTAACTGAAAATTTTTTTCTACCTTTAATGCTACATTCCTCAATCTTTTTATGCTTCATATCTGTATGGAATGGGCTACTATTTTTAACCCACTCCTTAGATGATAAAACAAGTGAAAAATATCTTACTGGATTTATTTTTATCATTTGGGGTATTTATCAAGGCTATTATCCTTTTATACATCCTAACTTTTGGTTAGCCCCTTGGAGCTATCTATGCGGTGTTGTTCTTATAAATATACTTAGCATCCTAATATTGCTACTTCATTTTAAGAAAAACAAAAATGAAATATTAAAACGTGAAAAGCGGTTTCGTCTTCTAGCAGAAAACGCCCATGATCTTATTTACCTTTACTATCTTAATCCAACCCCTAGATTTGAATACGTTAGTCCAGCAATAACAAAAATAATGAATCTTACACCTGAAAATTTATATAGTGATCCAATGATTTTCTTTGACACTATACACCCTGAAGATAAATTAATGTTGCAAGAAATTTTTACACAACCCCTCACTGAATCTGTTGAACCCATATGCCTAAGATGGATATGTAAAGCTGGCCAAATTATGTATGGTGAATTACATCACACAATCATTTATGAGCAATGGGGCAATGTAAAAGGAGTAGAAGGCATTTTGCGTGATGTTACAGAACGTAAGCAGGTGGAAGAAAACCTATTAAAAATTCAAAAATCTCGTCATGAATTGATAACTAATATATCCCATGAGTTGCGAACTCCTATAACCCTTATTCAGGGCTATGTTGAAGCAATGGTTGATAATCTTATAACAGATCCAAAGGATTTGGCAAAATATTTAAATATAATTCATACTAAGGTATTATCTTTAAATCGTTTAATCAACGACTTATTTCAACTTACACAGCTAGAAGCTAGGGAAATAGACTTTCAGTTTTTTGAAATCTCTATAAAAAATTTAATTCAAAGGATATACTATAAATTTGAATTAGATGTGAAAAATGCTGGATTGGAGTTATTACTTAATGTTCCTAACGATGATTGCATAGTCACAGTTGATTTTGATAGAATAGAACAAGTATTTGCAAACCTAATTTATAATTCCATTAAACATACTTGTATGGGAGGAAAAATATCTATAGAATACATAGTTCAATATAATATAAGTAATCCTATTCCCTCTGGAAATGAAAATACAGAAAATATCAATACAGATTATCAAATTGACAATTGCTTGTATGAAATCCCTTTGAACAATGTTATCATAATGATTAAGGACAATGGTTCAGGCATCCCAGAAGATGATCTTCCCCATATATTTACACGATTTTATCGAGGTGAAAAATCTAATGTTTATAAAATTAAAGGTCGTGGTCTGGGATTATCCATCACTAAAGAAATTGTTGAATCCCACGGGGGCAGCATATGGGTAGATAGCAAAATAAACCAAGGCACTACTTTTTATTTTTCTTTACCATTTTGCTAATTACTTCTACACGCAAAATTTCCTACAATAAAAAGTTATATTTGGCATTAAACCAAATATAACTTTTAAAGCAATATTTTTAACTAAGTAAAATTACATAATCACTTTGTGTAAAAGCCTCTACCATAAGGGCTTCCAGTCAAAATTTTGATTTATACATATCAAAACTCTCCATAGGAATAACCTATATTATGAAATTCTACTAAGTAAGAATTACTCAATTTCCTCAACTAATATATCTTTGGAACCTTTTCTTCAAATTCTTTGTTTATGCTTTGTCTTAGTCCTTCATTCGTCAATATATCATATCCAGTCATAGCTAGCCCTTTAGCCCCTTTTATTGCTACTTCCTTTGCTCTGGCTGAAATTGAATATCTTGTAAACTCGATTGAATGTGCATTAACACCATCATGGGCTATTGCTAAGTATGAATGAATAGCAGGAATTTTTAAGGTAACATTGCCTATGTCCGATGATCCCACCTTTTGTTCGGGATCGGGGTAACCCATTTTCTCACCTAGAAGTCCCATATTACTCTTAAATGCTTCCGCCATAACCATATTTGGATATCTTTCAGCATACATTCTACCTATATCCATAGAAGCCTTTGCCCCTGTAAGCACCTCAGCTGAATGTACCACCTGTTTAATTTTTTCAACTAAACTCTTAAGCTCTGATAATGTCTTAGCCCTCACACTGAAATCACAACGGGCATATTCTGGTATGATGTTTGCTGCTTCTCCACCCTTTGTAATTATACCATTTATATTTGATTTCATGTCAAAGGTAGCCCTTATGGCATCGATACCATTAAATACTTGGATAACCGCATTTAATGCATTTATTCCCTTTTCTGGTGACGAAGAGTGGGCGGCTTTTCCTTTAAACTCTATTGTTACTCTAACAGCGGCTAAACCCCCTCTACCTATTATTGACCTCGATGAAGTGGGATGTATCATTAAAGCATAATCAACGTCATCAAATTCATTGTTTTCTAGCAGAATTATCTTACCACCGCCTCCTTCTTCAGCAGGGGTTCCAATTAGCAGCACCTCTCCATCCAATTCCCCCATAATCTTACTTAAGCCAATTGCAGCACCTACCGAACAAGTGGCAATTATATTGTGTCCACAGCCATGTCCTATTTCGGGTAAAGCATCGTATTCAGCAAGAAATGCCACTTTGGGCCCTTTTTTTTCGCCCTTAAATCTGGCTTTAAATGCCGTATCTAATCCCCCAATCCCTTCACTTACTTCAAATCCATGCTTTTTTAATAATTCAATTATCCAGTTTGAAGCCTTGTACTCATTAAAACATATCTCTGGATTGTCATGGATTTTTTCACACAAGTCTAATAACTCATTTTCTATTAGGTCTATTTGACCTTCTATGCTATTTTTTTTCATTGTGATTATCACCCCTTTACATTATAAAATATGACAGGCTGCTTCATGTCCTTTCTCTATTTCCTTTAATTCTGGACGAATTTTTTTACATATGTCCTTTGCAAAAGGACATCTTTCATGGAAATAACATCCACTTGGCAGATTAATAGGACTAGGTATCTCTCCCCTAAGCTCTAGGGATTCAGTTATACTATCCTCATCTATTGTTGGGACTGCTGAAAATAAAGCTTTAGTATATGGATGCACTGGATTTGAAAAAATTTGTTCTTTAGTCCCCTTTTCCACTATACACCCTAAATACATTACTCCGAGTCTGTCACTTATATGTCTAACAACCGATAAGTCATGGGCTATAAATAAATATGAAAATCCGTATTCATCCTTTAAGTCCATTAACAAATTTAATATTTGGGCTTGTATAGAAACATCAAGGGCGGATACGGGTTCATCGGCAATAATAAATTCAGGTTCTACTGCCAGTGCCCTTGCTATACCTATCCGTTGCCTTTGTCCTCCACTAAATTGATGTGGATATCTGTTTGCTTGCTCAGGTCTCAATCCAACCTTCATTAATATTTCAATACATTTCTCAAATGCCTCTTCTTTTGTAGAAGCTATTTTATGAAATAGCATAGGTTCCATGATTATATCCTTGACTTTTTGTCTAGGATTTAACGATGCATATGGATCTTGAAATATCATTTGAATTTCTTTTCTAAGGGGCAGCATTTCCTTTGAACTTAATTTTGTTATATCCCTTCCTTTATAAATAATACTACCACCCTTTGGCTCAAGGAGCTTTATGATTGTTCTAGCAGTTGTGGATTTACCACAGCCGCTTTCACCAACCAAACTAAAAACCTCTCCCTTATCTATGTGAAAGCTTACACCATTAACTGCACTAACAACCTTATTTTCTATTTTGATTTTACCATCTTTCACCTTAAGCTTATCTAAAAAATCAGATGTCAAATTAAAGCTTTGAGCCAAATCCTTAACTTCTATTAGTTTACTCAAATTTATGTCCCCCCTTCAAAGGGAAATGACAGGCAGTATAATGTCCTTCCCTCATAATAGCTTTTACGGGTTCTTCATTTAAGCACTTCTCCTGACAATATTTACAACGGGGAGCAAATTTACATCCCTTGGGCAAATCAAACATATTGGGCACCATTCCCGGAATTTGCTCAAGTCTATGGGAATCCTTGCTCAATTTTGGTATTGAATTCAACAGGCCCTTTGTATAGGGATGAGCAGTATTATTTATTATATCCCTAGTACTTCCTTCCTCAACTATTTTTCCGCAATACATAACCACAATCTTATCCGCGGTTTCTGAAACTACGGCCAAATCATGGGTTATAAGTATTAGGGAAGCATCATTATTTTCTACCAACTCCTTCATTAGCTTTAATATCTGTGATTGGATAGTAACATCTAAAGCAGTGGTAGGTTCATCTGCAATTATTAGTGTGGGATTTGCGGCAAGAGCTATGGCTATGATAACTCTTTGTCTCATTCCTCCACTAAACTCATGGGGATAGGCCTTTAATCTATGCTCCGGATTTGGAATTCCCACTGATTTTAATAGTTCAATACACCTTTCTTTTCTTTGACTTTCATTAAGATTGCCATGTAATATTAGCATTTCTTCAATTTGCTGCTGAATAGTATATAATGGATTTAATGATGTCATTGGGTCTTGAAATATCATTGATATCTCTTTTCCTCTAACCTTCATCATTTCTTTTTCAGATTTTTTAGCTAAATCTTCTCCTTTAAACATTACCTTTTCTGCCTCTACAACACCGGGTTCTTCAACTAGCTTTAGAATAGAAAAACTGGTAACTGATTTTCCACTGCCCGACTCTCCTACTATACCTAAAACTTCCCCTTTGTCTAAGGAGAAACTAATTCCATCAACGGCTTTAACTACTCCTTTAAAAGTATGAAAATATGTCTTCAATCCCTTAACCTCTAAAAGTTTATTGCCCATGCTTTCACCTCTAAACTATTTTAACTTAGGATTTAACTCATCTCTTAAAAAGTCTCCAAGTAAATTTATTCCAAAAACTAACAGCATAATATAAAATCCTGGGAAAACTGAAACCCACCATAGTCCACTAAACAGTACGTCAAATCCATTTTTCACTAGAAGACCCAATGAAGGCTCTGTTATAGGTACTCCAACGCCTAAAAAGCTTAAAGTAGCCTCAGTCAGAATAAAGTCTCCAACTTTAATAGTTGAAATTACTATAACAGATGTAAAAACATTTGGTAATACGTGTCTAGGAATTATTTTTCTATCGGGAAGCCCTATTACCCTCGTGGCCTCAATAAATTCCTTTTTCTTTACCGATAGGGTTTCCCCTCTAACCGTTCTAGCAAAAATAACCCATCCAACTAATGTCAGCGCAAATAGTAGTTTATCCACCCCACGTCCAAAGGCTGACATAATAAATAGGGCAATGAGCATAGAAGGAAAGGATAGCTGAATATCTGCAATTCTCATGATAAAGGAATCTATTTTACCACCATAATATCCCGCCAATAATCCCAATGTAGTTCCAATAAAACAAGATAATATGGTAACAGTCAATCCAATGAATAGGGATATTCTACTTCCATATATTATCCCACTCACGATATCCCTGCCCTGATCGTCTGTTCCAAGTATAAATCTTGAATCTCCTCCCTCCTGCCAAACAGGAGGCTTATAAGCATCAGCCAAGTCTATTTCCGTTAAGTCATATGGATTCTGGGGAGCAAATGCAGGTCCAAATATAGCCAAAAATAATGCTATAAATATGATAATAGAGCCAATTATTGCAGGCACATTTCTTTTATAATTATAAAAAAACTCCGAAGATGTGACTCTATGTAGTTTCTCCTTAATACCAATTTTTTGTCCTACCTTAGGTTCCTGTGATTTTGTAGACGTTGTCATTTGATCACCTCAATTCAATTCTAGGATCAATCATTGTATAGATAATATCCACTACAAAGTTTATAACTACAAATATTAATGCCACGAACATAAGATATGCTACTATTACAGGTCTATCCGACATATATATTGAATCTATTAGTAGCTTTCCCATGCCAGGCCAAGCGAAAATCGTTTCTGTTATAGTTGTAAAGGCTATTAATTTTCCTATTCTGACACCGAAAACTGTAACTACAGGTATCAAAGCATTTTTAAGTGCATGTCCAAATAGCACCTTTCTAGAGGAAACACCCTTTGATCTAGCGAACTTTACATAATCCTGTCTCATATTTTCCTGCATGCCGGCCCTTGTAAGTCTAAGCATCATGGCGATATTTCCCAATGAAAGGGTAAAAGCAGGAAGTATAATATGTCTCCATCCACTAGCTGAGAATATACTTAATCTCATTCCTAAGATTTCAATGGCTTCTCCTCTACCTGAAGCAGGCAGCCATCCTAAAATTACTGAGAAAATATATATCATCATCATTCCCACCCAAAAGGATGGTAATGAAATACCCAATATTGATCCAGCCATTATCACTCTGCTACTATGCCTTTTAGGATAAGCTCCTGCATAGACCCCTAAGGGTATGGCAAGAACAATTGTCATAAGCACCGCTGTAATAACTATCTCCAGAGTTGCGGGAATCCTTTCTATAATCAAACCTAATGCAGGACGACTAAACATGTATGATTTCCCAAAGTTACCACTTGATATATCCTTAAGAAATATCCAATATTGAATATGGATAGGTTTATCTAGCCCAAGGCGTTCTATGGCTACTTGGATTTCCGCCTCTGAAGCATCCTCCGGCAGCAGCATAGATATTGGATCCCCGATATAATTAGTGAGTATAAATACAACCAATGAAACAACAAATAACACTAAAATCATCTGCATAAATCTTTTGACAAAGTATTTAATCAAATATCTCACCTCAATTCAATAAAGCATACGTTATATTTGTATCTAAGCTAGTTGTATGAATAAGAGGAAGTTAGAATAACTTCCCCTAGCAGCATACTAATCTACTATATCCATATCCCAAGTAAAAATATATTTATTTGGTCTTGGCTTATAGCTTATATTCTTTTTCTTTGCAAATAAATCTTTTTGGAAATGAAGTGGAATATATGCTACATCATCTGCAGCTACTTTAGCAGCCTGTGCAACTATCTTCGCCCTTTCTTCCTTATCGGCGGTCTGATATGCTTTATCTATTAATTCATTAAACTTAGGGTTGTTATAGTATCCTCTGTTGACATTACCATAACCTTCCTTTTCACCATAAGTATATAGTAAGTCCTTTAATAAAATGGCTCCTTCTCCGCCACTGTCAGCCCATCCAGTCATGCAGAAGCTGGTTTTATCCTCCCTTGTTGTTATATGCTTGAAGAATAGGGATTTAGGCATAAGATTTAGCTCAAGCTTTATTCCTACTTTTTGCAAGTAACTTGCAACTGATTGGGCTATCTGCTCATCGTTTACATACCTATTGTTTGGTGCATCGAGGGTAATAGTGAATCCCTCTGGATAACCCGCATCTGCTAAAAGCTGCTTAGCCTTTTCTGGATCGTATTCCAATCTCTTGATATCTGAATTGTGTCCAAGGAAAACATCGGGTATATATGATGCCGCAGGATATGCTTGTCCATTCATAACATTCTTTACAATTGTATCCTCATCTATAGCATGATAAATTGCTTGTCTAACCCTTATATCCTTTAATGGATTTGGTTTTTCAACCGTTGGAGAATCATCTCTCCACCCGTCAAAATTAAGATATATTACCCTTAAACTCGGTTGCTCTAAAACATCTATATCAGAATTAGACTTTAATCTATCCACATCCCTTACTGCTATATCTACAGTAAAATCAACCTCACCACTTAACATAGTAGCTGTTCTTGTGGCCTCATTCGAGATAGGTCTAAATCTTACCTTTTGTATAGAAGGTTTTTCTCCCCAGTAATCTTCATTTAAAGCTAAATCTAAATGATCCTCCTTAACATGCTCAACAAACTTGTATCTACCAGTACCAACTGGGTTTAAAGCAATTTCTTCATCTGACATACCTTCAGTATATTCTTTATCTATAATCATCACATTTTTCAGGTCTGATAATAATAGTGAATACGGGAAAGGCGTAACTAATTCAAGTGTATAGTCATTAACTTTATTCATACTAGCAACATTAGCCATATAACTCTTATTTGATGAAATCTCATTATTTTTTGCTCTATCATAAGAATATATAACATCATCGGCTGTAAAGTCATTTCCATTATGGAACTTTACGCCCTCTCTTAGCTTAAATACCCAAGTAACTCCATCTTCTTTTATCTCCCAGCTTTCCGCTAGTCCCGGAGTAGATTGCAGGTCATGATCATAGGAAATCAAAGTATCAAAGATATGTAGATTAATTGCACTTGTAACGGTTTCATCATAATCATGTGGATCCATTGATAATGCATCTGAAGCTAAGGCTATAGTGATTTCTTTTTCCTTTTTCTCCTCACTATTACTTTGCTCCTGTTTTGCTGGTTTGTCTGTTGTAGCTTCATTGGAAGTCCCACAACCTGCGAATAGTGACACTACCATTAAAGAAATCAACAATAAGGCTATTACTTTTTTTGTCATTATATTTCCCCCTTTAAATAAACTGTTTATATTTAGCTCTTTATGCTAGAAAGTTTTTTTATCTATATATTTGTCACTAGCATATTGAGATTAAATATTGATACCTTTACTCATAGACAATCATTGAACCGTCTTCAAACTTATCTTGAAATTCCTTTAACTGCTCTATACTATCTAGTATGTCTTGTTTTGACTCTATGGCCAGTGCTGTTAGTAATATATTTGAGATACTAATTAGGCCAGTGATAGTATTAAAAAACAATACAGAATTAGTTGCACATGTAAAAACTACATTTGCATACTTAGAAACCGGTGCCTTCATTGAATCTGTTAAAGCTATTACACTATGGCCCTTTTCCTTCAAATATTCTGTAAAGTTTAATACAAGCTTTGAATAGGTTGGTAGTGTTACAACTATAAAAACACTATTTTCAAGTCTCTTTGACATTTCTAGGCCAACTAAATGGAAGGGAGTAACATTAAATATTTCTGCACTTATGCCAAGATACTTTAATCTCAACAGCAAGAAATTTGTTACCCCAGCGGATATTCCCGATCCAACCAAATAAACTTTAGATGCTTCCTTTATTAATTTTATGGATTGCTTTATATCCTTTACATCAATACTTTTTATTGTATCTTCTACGCATTGCATTTCAGAGTTAATAATATCTGCTAAGTTACTATCTATACTTTCTATATTGCTTAATGCATTTGTCAATTTTTCCGGTGGAGAGGTTTTATATTTAATATAATCTTGAAATTCACTTTTGAGTTCTATAAAACTATTACAGTCTAATTTTTTTGCAAAGTTCAGTATAGTTACTTCTGCAGCTTTAACTTCTTCGCTTAAATTTTTTAAAGTCATAAACCCAACTCTGTTAGAATTACAGAGCAGATAATCTGCTATTTTTCTTTGAGTTTTACTGAACCTAGTATATTGACTCCTTATCCTTTCAATAATATCCATATTGACAAAACCACCCATTTGAATTTTTGAAATTTATAGACAATTCCGATATTAAGATTATACATTACTTAGTTTTTAATGTAAATAATATAATTTTTTTTATATGTTAAAGTGTTTACTTTATTTTTTAATGGAAAAAGTTTTTTGAGATAGTTTTTCTGTATAAACAAAAAATATTGCATACAAAAAACCCTTGATCCTTAACAATCAGAATCAAGGGTTTAGTTATCTATTGAGAAAATTGCATAATCACCTTTTATGAAAGCTATCCACTATATATACTTTAAGCATTATATCTCTTCAACACATATTTCCCCATAATTTGTCCTACCCATACTGTATTTACTAAAACCAAACATACCATAATCAAAATATGTATCTTCATCTATATACTCTAGTACTTTTTCCCCATCTATTAAAAAATCAATCCTATTCTTTTCTACTATTACTTCAAACTTATAATTTTTATTGTATTGCCAATTATAATCTAAACTGATAAGTCTTTTAAGTCCATGGTCATTTTTTATCAATGATACTTTGCTTTCTCCATCAAATCCAACATGATACCCCATCATAGCACCCTTTACACGAAAAGCTAAGTTATGGCTATAACCAAACTGAGGGTTGATATTTGCCGTGATATGAATATCCTTTGCATAATAATTGCCCGTATAAGCCTCAGCAGAATCTAGACACATTCCATGCATTACTCCATCCTCTATTGTCCATGAACCATTATTATGGGCAAATGGAGTGACGCATCCAAACTCTATACTCTCATTTTTAAAATCTATGGTGTATTTTGCCTTTCCTTCTACTTTAAACTCGTCTATAATAATTCTTCCTAAATGCTTATTTTTTTGTCTGGTAAAGCTCTCAATTATTATACCTACCTCATCAATTGAATGTCCACCTGTATCCGGCACCTCAAACTCTACATGATGCCACTTCCCATTTTCAAGCATTTGATATCCTGCTTTTATGTCTTTTTTTGTAACAGTATCACGTACATATGTTGAAATCCCTATATCATCACCATTCCACTTATCTAGATACACCTTCATGCTTACTTTTTGTCCAGGGTAAACTAAGGGTGAAAAAGCTGGACTATATCTTTCATCATCAAAATCATCTCGTCTATAATATGGCTTGTAATATATCTTGCCTGATTTACCTCTATAGGGTCTATCAAGCAACACTTGAAGGGCACCTTGACCACTATATACTATTTCATTTGTATGGGATATAGGAAATAGATTTTCGTTTGAGGATCTAAATCCATGGGTTGCCCCTGGTAGGTTGAAATCAAAATATAAGTTTTCTTGATTATTGCTAATGATGCTAGTAGGAGGTTCCTCTTTAGCCAATCTATAGCCTAGTATAGCCAGCTCCTTCGAAAATGTTGGTACATCAATAATATTCAAATATCCAGAAATACTGGATGCTACAACCATATCGTTTATAGGCCTTCGATAATTATCTTTAATTCCCTCTATTCCCCTGGCCACACCAATAATTGTTCCAACATTTCCTGCATTACAATCCGTATCCCAACCACACATAGTAGCTATTTCTACTGTTCTTGAAACATCGCCTTGACCATATAACAATGATAGTATGCAAACCCCAGCATTTGGTATCATATGACACACTCCCGGATAACGGTCATATCCCCAATTCTCTTTAAGATAATCTCTACATTTTCTAAAATCATCGGGATTATTCTTATAGAAATCTATAACAGCTCCTGTGACCCTAGCATATTCACAGTCAAGGGGTATAGTCGATAATCCAGCATCAATAATCTCCATCACATTTTCTGTTCCAAAGGCCTTAGATATACATGCCGCCATAAATCTTGCTCCATAAATACCGTTTTTGTCATGGGATACACTGGCAGCTATGCCAGCATAATCTGCAGCTTTTTCAATATTTAATGGCAGTACCAAACCCCATGAATCAATAAAAATCTGTCCTCCTATTTGCTCTGCAAGAACTATTCCATTTACATCTATAGACCCGGATTTCGGAGCCTCTATACCATTTTTTAGGTTCAAGTAGGCTGTATTTTCAGTACTTACACCATATCCACCCCACCAAAACATACCCTTGTTTTCACGGGAATAATTAAGCCATGCTTTTCCTACATCCTGGGGCTCAAGCTCTCTGTCACTAGCATAATCTATAAGGGCTCTAATAAAAAATATCGGTCCATTAATGTCATCATCTGCAGCAAAATTTTTATAATTTTTTACATAGGAAGTAATATCTCCATATGTAGATTCTATTTTTTCGTAGGTCCATATAGTAGGTTCAACAGGAGCCCCAAGCCTTACTCCAATAATTTTCCCTAGTAGTCCTGAATATACCTTCTCTAAATAATTTTTTGGTAAAACACCCATTTAATAAGCCCTCCTATTCAAACCCTTAATTATTTATATTATCGATATGATCTGATATTTCCCTTAATACCCTCATATCTTCATTAATTATTCTACTTGCCGTCCTAGCAAATTTATGGGCATCTTTGATCAAATCGCATTTATTAACTTTTTCTAATAATTCAATATCTTCATTTTTGACTATACTGCTTCCATACATTGCTCCCAGAATAGAAGCGATCATTACACCTATTGAATCAGTATCCCTCCCTGAGTTTACCCCATCTATAACAGCCGATGAAAAATCGCCTTCATGTAATACACAATATCCAAGGGCAATAGGCAACTCCTCAATACTAAACAATCTACTTGGGGTATAATGATTACTTGGCATACCCACTTTTTCAATTTTTCTAGCTACATCATCACCCATAGGAGAATATTTCTTGATGACTTTATGGAACTCATTAACTATTAAATCTTTATCATCCCTATACTCCCGAAGTTTTATAGCAGCTTCATATATATCCTTTATTGCCATTTGCGTTCCATCATTAGCAAATTGTATAGCTGTTCTGGCAACTTCATCAATAGTAGTATTTGGAACAAAGGCTTTTGCAACACAAGCAGCCAAAACTCCTGCAGCTTCTAATCCATAGCTGCATTGATGTCCCATGGCGAAAAGAATAGCTTCATCATAGGCTGCCCTTGGATTGCACGCATTAACTATACCTATTGGAGATATATACATTGCAGCCCCACAGTTAACCATATTTCCAACGCCCCCTTCTCTAGGGTCACAATTTGCAAGGGTATGCCTCATAAAGATGTATTTATCAGGATAAAATAAACGATCTATTATATGGGCTTCCTTTTGGAATTCAGGTATATATCTTTTCCTAAAGGCTATTTCCTTTATAAACTCATCTGCCATATCATATGAATCGATGTGTCTTTGAAGATTATTATAAACATTCATAAGGGCTAAGGTCATAAGGGTATCATCTGTTACTATGCCATTCCCCCTTGTCTTGTTTTTTCTGTCTTCTAGTGACCAATCCGACTTCCACCACTCAGTCCTTAAGTCATCTACTCTTCCATACCTAGCCTTTATCTCTTCATATGATAGCTTTTCTATTGTTGCTCCTAAAGCATCACCATAGGCTGTTCCAATTACTACTCCCTTTACTCTATCTTGAAAGCTTATATTACTCATACTTTCCTCCTGAATATTAGTTTAGATTAACTTAACTTATAAAAAAACAAAAGGGCTTAAGTGCCCTTAAGTTTCTACTTTAATGCTTCATTTGCATACTCAGTAATTTCTTTTCCACCTGCTTCATACCATAGCTTTACGAATTCATCGAATTTGTCAATAGATTTTTTACCAGTGATTATATCTGCAGAGTACTCCTTATAAAGGTTAGTCATTGCATCCCAGCTTGCTACATATTCCTCAGGTATTAGGAAGTTTACATCTTCTACATAATACTCTTCAGCCTTTTTCATGGAATCCACAGCTGGTTCAGATAATAAAGGTGTAGCAATTGATATAGTTGGCTGCCATGAATAAACTTCAAAGAATTTTGCAAACCATTCTTGGGATTTTTCAGTTAAATTGATTTCATTATCCTTGATTTCATAATGTTCTCCTTCAAAGCCTAATCTCTCTAGCATTTGTCCTTCATCACTAGCAATATACTCAATAACTTTAAATGCTAAATCCTTATTTTCAGATAATGAGGATATTGCAACTCCCCTACTTTCCTTAGTGACATCGATCGGTAAATATCCTTGGCCCTTACCCTTAGCCGGTGGCAGTACCATCAAACTCGCACCTTCCCCATTAGCCTTTTTCATTTTGCCATCATAGATATCGATTACTTTACCGGTTGAACCAATTATCATACCAACTGTGTTATCATAAAAGGCTTTTTCCTTGGTATCCCATTTTTTAGTTAAATACTCAGGATCTAAGATGCCTTCTTTATATAGTTTTTGATAGAAAGCTAGTTTTTCTTTTTCAAACCCACTAACTTTACCATAAACAAATTTACCCTCTGAATCCTTAACCCAAGCTCCTGTAACCCCAAAGGCTTGATTAAAAATTGAATCTAGCTCTAGGATTTTTCCAGAAACAGTTAATCCATATTTAGGCATACCATCTCCACTAAGGTCCTTCTCTTTTAATTCCTTTAAGAAGTTATAGTAATTGTCTAGGGTAGGATTTTCAAGTAATGCTTTTCCCGTCTCACTAGCTTCAAACCAATCCCTTCTAACAACTGGTGCCTTTGTCTTGATTGGATTTAGCCATATTAGGTATGGATAGTTCTCCATTCTCTTTCTATTGTGAGGCTGCATTGCTTTTTGTACTATTTCAGATTTCTCTATGTATGATGTTAGATCTTCAAGTATACCTTGTTCGGCTATCTGCTTGTCGCCACCTTGGAAATATATTATGTCAGGAATTTTTCCACCAAGTAGTAATAGGTTTAGTTTTTCAGCATAATTTCCCGCAGGCATTTCTACAATTTCAAGCTTAACATTGGTTCCTTGCTTTGCTAGCCCCTGTTCTAGTGCTTCAACATATTTGACATCCCCTGGATTTGATGGTGATAAATCCTTCATTACCATTTTTAAAGTAATAGTCTCAGTACTCTTTGTATCACTATTATTTGTTGCTTCTTGACTTTCAGTTGGAGTTGATTCATTGGATGCGGGATTAGTCTCCTCCTTTGAAGTACTGCCACAACCAATTAATGAAAAAACTAAAGCAATTGACAATAATAAAGCAAGAATTTTTCTCATTTCATTTCCTCCTTAAATATGATAATAGTTTAATATTTAACTCCACCATCAAAAGTACCCTTTGTAAAGTACTTTAATATTAGAGGATAGAGTAATAACACAGGAATCATAGCAATAATAATGGTCCCTGCTTGAAGAGCATTGTAATTAAGCTGTGCAGCATCACTAAAGGCTAACAGTTTTTCTGCCCCTATCATTGATGAGGTATCATCTAATACTACAAATTGTCTCAAAACTACTTGTAGAGGCCACTTTGCAGTATCATTCAAATAAATCGATGCCCTAAAATATTCGTTCCAATGAAAAACTGTATAAAATAATCCTACAGTAGCTATCGCAGGTTTTGCTAAGGGCAGCATTATTCTAAATAGAATGGTTATATGTGAAGCTCCATCTATCTTTGCCGCTTCTATTAAAGACTCGGGTACTTCTTCAAAAAATCTCATAAGAATTATCAAATAATAAACATTTATTGCCTTATATAAAATTACTGATAGATAGCTATCTACTAATCCAAGTCTTATAATATTTAAATATTCTGGTACTAATCCCGGCTCAAAAACCATAATAACTATAAGCATACCCAATAAAAATTTTCGACCTATTAAGCCCTTCCTTGTTAATACATAGGCAGAAATACTTGTCAATAATATGTTAAGTGTCGTTGCCGTAATCGTTATAAATAAACTATTAAAGATACTCCTTAAAACCTTAGGGTTTGAAAGTAATACTTTATAGTTAATTAATGAAAAACCCTTTGGGATGATTGTCATTCCTTTGACTTCATCTATCCTTGAAGGATCTGATAAAGAAAGTGCTAAAATATTTAATATAGGAACTAGCATAGTTAAAGTAACTATAAATAATACCACCAAGACTATGGTATAGAAAACCTTTTCACTTTTCCTTTTATTCATGGCAAACCTCCTAAACTACCATATTCCTTTGCCAGTTATCTTTTTAGATATAAAATGTGTACATGATATAAGTACAATACCTATAATACCTTTAAATAGACTGGCCGCTGTGGCATATGCATATTGTCCATTAGCCAAGCCTACACGATATACATATGTATCTAATATATCTACCACACTAATAACCGAATCATTCATCATGTTATATACTTGATCGAATCCCGCATTCATAAAAAATCCTAAGTTCAATATGAATACAGTAACTATTGTTGAGCTTAGCTCTGGTAAAGTAATATAAATAGTTTGCTGCCATCTATTTGCCCCTTCTACCATTGCAGCCTCATATAATGAATAACTTATCTTAGTTATTGCAGCTAAATAGATTATAGAATCCCAACCTGCACTCCTCCACATCTCAGAAAAAACGAGTACCCATCTAATATGTTGTTTACTAGTCATATAATCTACAGGAGTTCCATTGAAAACTTCAACTATTTGACTAACAGCTCCAGTGCTTGGAGATAATAGAGAAATCCATACTCCAGCAATAACCACCCAAGATAGAAAATGGGGTAAATATATTACTGATTGAATATATTTTCTATATTTACTAGATCTAATCTCATTAATTAATAAAGACAATACTATTGGTATTGGAAAGCATATAAATATTTTCATTGTACTTATAAGTACAGTATTTTTAAGAACATTAAAGAAAGCTGGAGAATTAAATAGGGTTTTAAAATGCTTTAGTCCTACAAAAATATTATCACCAATAATTCTATAATCCTCAAATGCTAACTTCATACCAATGAGCGGGAGATAGTGAAAGACAATAAAGTACAAAATACAAGGTATTATTAATAAATACAAAACACTATCTTCCTTTAACTTGCTTATTATTCTTCTTGAATTATTCTTTCTAAGATTTGAAAGGTTTTGCATCCAGCTGTCCTCCCCTTATTTGCTAAAAACTCCTTAAAGTTTATGAAGTACCTCCTTAAGACTAGGCATCCCAGTTTGGGCTCCTAGTTTAGTGACTGATAGTCCAGCCGCTGTATTGGCAAAATGAATTGCGTTTTTTAAATCATATTGATTTGTCAAAGCATATGCTAATGCTCCATTAAAGGTATCTCCGGCTCCTGTTGTATCAATCACATCGGCTTCTATGCTATCTACTGTAACCAAATCCTTACCGTTATTGAAAACAACGCCTTTATCCCCTTGTGTAATCAATAGTTTATTGGGATATTTTTTTAGTAATTCATTAATCTCCTCATTTGTATCAAAAACTATTTCATATTCATGCTCGTTAGGAGTTATATATGATACATTTTCAATTAGTTCCTTGGATAACTTAACTGCTGGAGCAGGATTTAGTATAACAGGAATATTTTTCCCCTTGCATAAACTAGCTACATATTCTACGGTTTCAATAGGTATCTCTAGTTGTAATATGACAATATCTGCTTTTATGAAAACATTTTCCATAGCTTTAATGATTTGAGGCGTCACCTCATAATTTGTACCTGGTATTACTATTATGCTATTTTCTCCTTCTTCTAGAGTAATAACTGCGGTTCCAGTAGATACATCAGCAATTTTCCTTATATAATCTACATTAACTCCTTCATTTTTTAAGGAAGTATATAAGTAATCACCATTACTATCCTTTCCGATGCATCCTACCATATAGGTCTCTATTCCTAGTCGTGATGCAGCCACAGCCTGATTTGCACCCTTGCCACCGGGTACTATGAAGAAATCTTCTCCAAGTACTGTTTCTCCAGGCAATGGCCTTTTGTTTGTTATTGCTACCAAATCGGCATTTATACTCCCTACAACAACTATTTTTGATTTCATTTATCTCACCTTCCTTATCTATACTTCTTAAGCTTTAATAAGTATGGTAATCATACAATTTATTGGGGTATTAATATTTTCATAAGGGGTGCATGCTGCTGTGCCCCATATACATCTCTATCTCCAATGGTTCCCGATGATATGTCTCTATTGAATGTGATCTTTATTCCTAATGCTTGATCAAAGAAAACTAAGCTTATTGAATTAGTCTCCAGGATATTATAGAGGCTGGCAATCCTTTCTTTTGTCAGCACACCTGACTTTTTAACTTTTTCATACTTACTTTTTTCATCAAATAACACATCAAGGGTGATGCTAAAAGGCCCAGAGTTTTTACTTCTTATAACCTTAGCCAACTCATATAATGTTTCCATTTCTAGCCTCCTAAGTATTCAATCTCAAATAATTCTAATCCATTTTTTACTTTGATTAAATGATACACTGAAAATTCATAAACTGCACCAAACTCAACATCACTAGGCGCAAAGGGAAATGCCAAGTTACCCGCCGTGGATTTTCTTCCCCCATAGGGATAATGTAACAGTGTAGACCGAAGGGCCGCACATATTGTATTCGCCAATTCCTGTGTTTTTGCTAAAACCTCCATCATTAAACCAATCTCATAACCTGCAAACTTCTCCGGTTCCTTTACTCCCATCACTCCATTTTTCCCATAATTGTAGAAGTTTATTTTATAATCAGTCGTGGGAATTTCCCTAAAATATGTTTCTACCTGAACCTTTATATCTTCTTCTATATCATCTATCCTATCTATCATAAGTGGATCCCTAATACCAGCCACTACAAAGGTTCTATAGGCCACTTTTCTGGCCCCCTCTAGTTTTATATAATAGGGATCAGTGTATTCTACCTCACTACCTGAAACCTTTACCACTCCTTCTTCATACTGCTCAAAATTACATCTTGCTAGATTGAGACGTATACCCGGCCCAAGAAGTAAATATGGGTGGTCTTTCTCATAAAAAGTATGGGCTGCGACGCTTGTAGGTGAACACCTTCTTTTATTATTTAAAGGTCTTACTAAAAAATCGTTTTCCCTTAGGACACCCAGAATACAATCTTTCGTTGTCCCAGGCTCTGCACATAAAGCTCCACATTCCAGTATCTTCCCTAGATGATATGCTAGGGCAGGCTTAAAACCATTATATATTCCAACTGCGGCAAAGGGTGCGGGATCATATGCTCTACCACATACAATTATCTTTACTCCTTTCCTAAGGACTTCTAAAATTGGTTCTACTCCCATTTGCCCTACTATTCCATTTGTTTGATCAACTATTTTTTCTGTCAATTCATGAACATTTTCTAGGGGCATAACTTCATTATTTTTTATTCCATATTTTACCCTATCCTTAGGTATATCCGCCCAAATTACTGCAATTTCTTCATTGATCTTGTTTTTAAATAAAATTTCTTTAATAATCTCCATAGTCCAATCTACATGGGGCTTTCCTCCCGCTCCACCCGCTGAACCTATTATCACAGGTATATCATTCTTCACTCCATAGGTAAGCATTGGTTCTAAATCCTTCTTAACTGCCATTCTACTAACTATACCTATTCCTGCTCCTAGCTTATGTGGCCCAGCATCGGTTGAACCTGCATCCACAACTATGGCATGTGGCTTATATTTTATTCCTTCAAGGAAAGATTCCATCGGATATCCATATCCTAAAATTCCACATGGAGATAATATTCTACATTCCAACAATATAATCAACCCCAAATCTAACTATCTATATCTAAATCCATTTTCATATTTCTAACCGTTTCTTTAACCTTCTTCAAATGGAAGCTCATCGTAGCCTGTGCCTTTTCGATATCTCTTTCCTTCAATGCTTTCAAGATATCCATATGCTCATTGATAAGCTGTTCTCTACGCTCTCCACTTCTTAAGGTCTTATTTGCTAAATCGTGGATCATATCATAATACACATACATAAAGTTGGTCAAAATAGTATTCTTAGTAAGGGATGCAATTTTTTGATGAAAGGCTTGATCCGATACCAAACTAAAATCATCTGGATTCTGAACTAAAGTTTTTTCAATTTCTTCTAATTCTTCATCTGTACTCCTTCTGATTACTAGCTCAACAATCTTAATCTCTAAAGGTTCCCTCATTTCTAGTAAATCTAGGTAAGACGCTTTTTGAAATGATTCTAAAATAGATCCTTGAAAATCCTTTTTCTCGAAAAATTCCCTTATGTAAGTCCCATCTTTAGGTTTTCTACTCACATACCCTTTACTTTGAAGAATAGTCAGAGCTTCCCTGAGTATACCCCTACTTATGCCCAACTGTTTTGAAAACTCTGTTTCCGAGGGCAATTTATCCCCAGGCTTCAATTTCCCCCGTTCTATCAAGCCCAAAATTTGACTAACTACTTTATCTGATAATCTCTCAGACCGCACTTTTTTAAAAGCCATATCACTCACCTCATGGTTAAATGGTTTAATTGTTTAACAATATAACTAATTAAAGATTACCACATTATTCTATATTTAACAAGGTATTTTTGGTAATTATGCCAAATAAGTTTTTATCTATGTCATAACAGGTAAATACCCCAATATTTATTAGCATTGTATTTCAAGGTAAAAAATAAGAAGCTGTTCTCATATGATACTGAGTACAGCTTCTTGATTTTGCAATTTGTTCTCTATAACTAATCAAATTTAAACTTTGCCAAAGCTTCCGCAAGGGCAGTATTCATAGGCTCACTATTCTCTTTTTTCTGCTTATTGATATACTTTCTTACATCCTGCTTAGAGGCTTTATTACTCTGGGCCTTTTTTCTTTTATTGAAAGAAGAAAGCTTTTCCCTATAACCACACTTACACGCAAATATCCTTCCCTCTCCTTCCCCACGAAGCTCTAGCTTTTTATGACAATTAGGGCACCTTGCATTGGTTATCTTAGATATGCTCTTTCTATATCCGCATTCTCTATCTTGACAAACAAGCATTTTTCCCTTCTTTCCATTCACCTCAAGCATATACTTGTTACACTGTGGGCATCTAGTTCTAGTGATATTATCATGTTTGAATTTTTCTTGACTATTTTTTATTTCGGTGACAACTACCTTTGCATAGTTCTTCATCTCACCTATGAAAGCATTTTTGTTAAGTTTACCCTTAGATATTGAGCTAAGCTTCTGCTCCCACTGGGCAGTTAATGCTGGGGATCTTAATCCTTCAGGAACCAACTCAAGGAGCTGTTTTCCCTTAGATGTAATAAATATATCCTTGCCCTTTTTCTCAATTAAAAAACTGTTATAAAGCTTTTCTATAATATCGGCCCTTGTAGCTACCGTTCCAAGGCCTCCAGTTTCCTCTATTGTCTTTATTAAATTTTTATTATCATTACCCATATACTTTATTGGATTTTCCATAGCTGATAATAAACTTCCCTCATTAAAAGGTGATGGTGGTTTTGTTTCTCCACTAGTTTGAGATACTTTAGATATATTTAAGGTATCTCCCTTTTTTACATTAGGTAGTGTTTGATCTAAAATATCATCCTTTAAGCTGTCGTCATCGAATCTATTGTCATAGATTTCCTTCCAACCCTTAGATATTATATTTTTTCCCTTTGCAATAAATATCTCATCACTAATTTTAGCTCTTATTGTAGTTTGCTCATACTCAAAGGGTGGATATAAAACCGCCAAGAAGCGTTTAACAACTAAATCATAGATTTTTCTTTCATTATTGTTTAATGAGTTCAGAATTACCGGTTGTTCAGTAGGTATAATAGCATGATGGTCTGAAACCTTGCTATTATTAACGAAGGATTTATTTGCCTTTATGGGCTTTTTCAAGACCTTGAAGGCTATTGGGGAGTATTCTCCAACCCCACAGGCTTTCACCCTATCCTTTAGTGTATCTACTATATCCGAAGTTATATATCTAGAGTCAGTTCTTGGATAGGTTAGAATCTTATGATTTTCATACAGCTTCTGCATAATAGAAAGAGTTTCCTTTGCTGAGTAACCAAATATTTTATTGGCATCCCTTTGAAGCTCTGTCAAATCATACAAATTAGGAGAATGTTTTTTCTTGTAAACCCTATCTACTTCTTGAATTGTGGAATTCTTACTTTTTATTGACATCAATATCTTATCACATCTATCCTTATCAAAGATTCTGGTGTTTTTTGTTTTGCTATCTTGCCAAATAAGCTTTATGCCATCACTAATAGCTGTAATTCCATAAAAAGCCTTAGGCTTAAATTTTCTAATTTCTTCTTCTCTTTTAGCAATCATTGCAAGGGTTGGAGTCTGTACTCTTCCACAGGAAAGCTGGGCATTATACTTACAGGTTAATGCACGGGTAGCATTGATACCTACAAACCAATCAGCCTCAGCACGGGCCACAGCCGAAGCATAAAGATTTTCATAATCCCTTCCAGGTCTCAGCTTATTGAAGCCATCTTTAATTGCTTTATCGGTAACCGATGAAATCCATAGACGTTTTATTGGCTTTTTAACCTTGGCCTTTTCTATTATCCATCTGGCAACTAGCTCTCCTTCCCTCCCGGCATCGGTGGCAATAACAATTTCACTAACATCACTTCTCTGCATTTGCTTTTTTACAGCATTAAATTGCTTCCCACTTCGCTTTATGACAACAAGCTTTGACTTAGGAGGCAGCATGGGTAAATCTTCTATTCTCCATGATTTATATTTTTCATCATATACCTCTGGATTTGCCAATGTTACTAAATGCCCTAAAGCCCAAGTAACTATATATTTATTCCCCTCTAAATAACCATTTCCCTTTTTATTACATTTCAAAACCCTAGCCAAATCCCTTCCAACGGAAGGCTTTTCAGCTAATACTAGTATTTTATTCATATAAACAATCCTCTCATAGTGATAACATACATGTTCGCAAATTGAGTTCAATTAGCGAAAGTAGACACTGAGGTCTCCTTTTGGCTCCCTTTACAAACTCGTTTTGTCCTTTTGCTATTTAGACCATAAACTGGTTTGTAGGAGGAGCGTAAAAGGATTCTCAGTGACTACTTGAGCAAGTTAATCTTTTTAAGCGAACATTTACAGCCAATAATACTACCTCTCATACTTAACTCAAGCTATTTAACTCAAAAAGAGATTTAATCTCTTCTTCACTTAATTTTGAAATCAATGTATCTCCAGGCTTCATAACCGATTCAATTAATTTCTTTTTCTTCTCTTGTAATTCATATATTTTTTCTTCAATGGTTCCCTTGGTTATTAATTTAATCACATGTACAGAATTTTTTTGCCCTATTCTATGGGCCCTGTCAGTAGCCTGCTGCTCAACGGCTGGATTCCACCAAGGATCAAAATGTATAACCGTATCTGCCCCTGTTAAATTCAATCCTGTTCCCCCAGCCTTTAAGGAAATCAGAAAGATGTCCCCTTCACCTTCATTAAATTCCCTAACTAATTTCCCCCTTTCTTTAATGTTAGTCGACCCATCAAGATATTTAAAATTGATGTTATTTTTATCAAGCATATCCTTAATAATACTTAGCATTGAAGTAAACTGTGAAAATAATAAAATTCTGTGTCCACCATTAATAGACTCATTTATTAACTCCTCCAATAAAAGAAGTTTTCCGCTTGTATCTTTATAATTCTCAATAAACATAGCTGGATGACAGCATATTTGTCTAAGTCTTGTTAAACCTGAAAGTATCTTAATATGACTTTTTTCAAAACCTTTATTGTTTATTTCTTCTTCAATTTCACCTTTTATTTTTTGTAGATATGCTAAATATATTTTCTTTTGCTCATTTGTAAGCTGGGCAATAACCCTATTCTCTATTTTTTCAGGTAATTCCTTTAATACATCCTTCTTTATTCGTCTTAATACGAAGGGTCTTATATACATGCTTAGTTCCTTTAAAGCAGTATTATCCTTTTCCTTAATAATAGGCCTTTCAAATTTCTTTATAAATTTGCCATGACTTAAAAGATAGGTTGGCATTACAAAGTCAAATATCGACCACAATTCAGTTAATGAATTTTCAATAGGTGTACCAGTAAGGGCAAAATAGCTTTCTGCCTTTATTGACTTCACGGATTTAGCATTTTGTGATTGATGATTTTTTATATGCTGAGCTTCGTCTAGTATACAAAATCTAAAGGAATTATCCTTATATAAATCTATATCCCTCCTAATAAGAGGATAGGAAGTAATAACAACATCGTAGTCACTAATATCATATATTATTTGCTCTCTTTCTTCCTTTTTACCAGCTATTATAAGGGGCCTTAATTCTGGAGTAAATTTTTCTATCTCAGCTAACCAATTATAAACTAATGAAGTAGGGGCAACTATAAGAGAAGGGGCTCTTCCCCTTTCATTCCTCTCAGAAAGTAAAAATGTAAGAACTTGTAATGTCTTTCCAAGCCCCATATCATCTGCCAAAATTCCCCCAAAACCATAGGAATTTATGGTTTTTAACCATTTAAAACCAAATTTTTGATATTCCCTTAAAACATTATCTAGTCCATATGGTATGACATAATCTATATCGCTTGGCTCTTTCACATTTTGAACTAACTCTTTAAACCTTAGATTTCTTTTAATTGAATTAATATTGGACTCTTTCAAGTGTTCGTCTATATATAGAGCTCTAAATTTTGGAATATTAATAGTATCCTTTTCAAAGTCTTTGAAGTCTAAATCAATATATTCAGCCAATCTAGATATTCCATGTAATTCCTCAATATCTAATGGCAAAAATGATCCACTCTTTAATCTATAATATTTTTTCTTCTCTTTAATCGAATTGAATACATCTTGCAATTCATTATTACCAATCCCTTCAATAGCAAAGTTGAATTCAAGCAAACTGCTATGGGAATTTAACCTAACTCCACCTGCAAAGGAACTGGATTCTTGGATTTTTATATCTTTAAAGCTTTCAGAGTAATAAACCTGTGTAATTTCTTGAAGTAATGGCAGCTTATGATACATAAAATCAAATATTTTTTCTTCATCGTCTAAATAAATATGGTTACTATTAACTTTGAATTCAGATACTTCAAAAAAGGTTAGTATTTCTTTTTCCTTGTCAATATTCCTTAGTATTATACGATTGTCTAAGGGTATATTTAACTTATCATTGAAGGCGTTTAAGCTAACATCCCCATAAACAAATTTTATCTGTGCAATAATCCTTTCATCTATGCGATCAAAGTATATCTCCGCTTTGAGCCCCGGATTGTAGATAGAATCTTCTACCTTTTCATCTATCTTTATATCCCCTAGCTTTTCAATAATAGGATATACCTCAGAAATAAATCTCTCATTATATTTTTTTGGTATTTTAATAATATTTTTTTCTTGTTTTACTAAGGCTTCATAAAAAGGCTTCATATTTTTTCTCTGATATTCTTCTACTCTATAAATTATTCCATTAGAAAAAACATATTCTCCATCCCTATCAAGGGGAATTAACGTTTTTCCAAACTCCATAACTAATCTCAGATCATCATTTTCTTTTGTTAGAAAAAATTCAATTGGTAAAGGTTTATTGACCACTTCTATATTATTATAGCTAATATCATTAATAACAGCATTAAATGGTTTGTACTTAATCATTTCAAAGAACTTTTTAATGGTTCTCTGGGGGAGATGTGCCTTTTTACCACTTAATAGGCTGGGATTTTTATAATAATAAGATAGTTCACTTAAGGCCTCCTCATTATCATAAAGCTCCATTAATAAATCTATTATAGGCTTATCCTCATCTTTAAAACTATGTATCCTAGGATCAAATGTAAATTCCTTTCCAAAATATAATTCTTCTTTATCTAAGATGCTTTTAATAAGCTTTTTTATGCTTTTAACAACATAAAGTCTATTCTCACCAATTCGCAAGCTCAAATAAGTATCATTCCAGGTTCCATATCTACTCATAATATACTCATAGTTTATTTCAAGGTTTACAGGGATTTTTCTATCAATCTCTTGATAGTTAAAAAAGTCTAATATATCCTTAACGGTTTCTTCTTCCTTAAGATAATCGTATTCCTTCTTAGCTTCCCTCTTTTTTATTTCAAACAGCACTGCTGCAATATGCTTACAATACCCCCAATGTTCTTCATAGGCAGGGCAATTACAAATAGCATCGCAGAAGTGTCCTGCTTCATCAAATTCTACTCTTACATCATAGGGCTGCCTTCCCAACACCCTGGCAGAAAAGGTATGAATATTTTTATCAAATCCTACTATATTTGCTCTACCCGACAAAAAGTATCTTTCGCCCTTCATAAAAGTAATTTGATTTGAAATAATATCTAAAATCTCTTCCCTTGTTATATGAAACATAATGCACCTCATCATAGTTTATTATCTTGAGCAAACTGCATAATTACCTTCTGTGAAAATCATCTATTATATATGGTTTTAAAATTTCCAAAGCCATAACCCATGCATTATTTAATTTAGCCAAGTTATAATTATACAATTCCCTCATCTTCAATGAATTCTTAAAAGTCCCTATAATTATATCATTTTTGTTTATTCATATAGAGGAAATATATAGAACAAAATACAAAAGATTTATTAGCCCATTGATCCATCATTTATAGAGAGTTTAGGGTAAATCTTAATTTATACATCTTAAAATATCCGATGTTTCTGGGGATTTTTGATATTTATAAATTAAAGTTTTGACTGGAATCTCTATAATAAAATCAATATTCTGACATTATAACTTCATTTATTATGTTATAATTACTACGACTACAAAATAAATACATACTTGAGGAGATTGCATAACTCTTACTTGGCTAGGCCTAATATGGGAATATCATCCTTAATTTGAACATTTAAGATATAACATATTTGGTGGTATAGCTTTGAAGGTTCTTGAACTATATATAGTAAATAGTTTTTATAGAAGGTAATTATGCAATTTGCTCACTTGTCTAAGGATAGTAACTGAGGAGGTAAAAGTATGATTAAAACTAATAAGGAAAAACTAGTTATCCAATCCGTACAAGGAAAAATCCATCACCCTTTAGGAAAGAATTATCGAGTTTCCTATGAAGGAGAACCTAGGGTACTACCCGCTACCGGTGGCATAACCTATAATGTCCATGTGGGTGATCCTGCCTTTGGATGGGAATGTGACCATGTTGAACCTAGTGTTTCAATACGAAATGAAACCAAGGCTGAAAACGATGCAATGATGAATCTCGCATGCCCTGGTAACTTTGCAAAGGTAGTATCGGGAGATGCTAAAGGAGCGACTGGATATGTATTAGGTGGACATGGAGGTATTGAGCATACCATTATAGAGTTTAGTGAGCAGGATATGGAGAAAATGGCAGTTGACGATAGAATTCTTATAAAAACCCACGGACAAGGTCTTAAGTTGGTTGATTATCCTGAAATAACAATGACAGGCATTGATCCCAATGTTTTTTCAAGAATTCCCATTACAGAAAAAAATGGTAAGCTGCAATTCCCAGTAGTCTGCAAGATACCGGCTGTACTAATGGGATCTGGTATTGGTAGTATGAACAGTCACTCTGGTGACTATGATATAATGACCCAGGACAAGGCTTTAATAAAGGATTTAGGTATAGATAAGCTAAGATTTGGTGATTTCGTTTTACTAGAAGATTGTGACAATACCTTTGGTAGAGGATATCTTAAGGGTTCGGTAACCATCGGTGTCATCATACATAGTGATTGTATAAAAGCTGGTCATGGCCCAGGTGTAGCAACCTTTATATCTTGTAAAAAAACATTAATTGAAGCCATGATTGATAATACTGCTAATATAAAAAATTATATAAAATAACCGGGCAATATAGCTCGGTTGTTTTATATTAAGTAAACAATTTGAATCCCATGTCTTTGCAAATATTCTTAAAATTTAAAAAATTGTTTATCAAAGTATTTTCCTATGTTATAATTATTGTATATCGTCATTCTTGTGTACAATCTATATTGTTTATAATTATAACCATATAATATATAAAGTGAGGCATAGGAATATGGATAAACTTTTAATAAATACATCGGATAAAAATTCCATTGAGTATCTAAAAAATTATCTTAAAGACTTTATCAAACCAAATCAAAAAATCAACATTGTGTGTATTGGTACCGATAGAATTATTCCCGATAGTTTAGGTCCTATGATAGGAACCATACTATCGGAAAATATAATATTAGATAATATAAAGGTAGTTGGTACACTACAATCTCCTCTACATGCTTTAAATTTTAAAAAAAGAATTAAAAAGGAACTACAAAAAGATACTCTCGTTATAGCTATTGATGCTAATAAAGGCAATAAAATTGGTGAAATACAAATAATTAATAGACCTATTTCCCCCGGCAAAGGTTTTTTAAAAAATTTACCTTCGATCGGTGATGTATCCATAGTTGGCACAACATGGGAAAGACAAGAGGACATTGATATATACGATCATAAAATACGGCTAGGGGATATATACAAAATGTCTAAAATAATATCTTTATCAATAATCTTAGCCATTGACGAGTTGAAATATGACACTGATAAAGACCTTGTATCCTATAATATGAGTTTATAAAAACCCTTGATTCCCTTTCAGTATGAATCAAAGGTTTTTTTATATATCATTTCTGAGAAAGTTTTTGATATCTAACTTTAGCTTAAAGTTCTTTTAAAGAAAGTTCAGCTAAACGCTTATTGATATCTGCCTTGAGAACTAGCTTTAGAATATATCTCATGATATCATCCTTATTCGTATTTTTATTAGGATTCATATTTTCTTCAAAATTAATTTCAGCTTCTTTAAGAACCTCATCTTGCACCTCAAGAAATATTTTATATATCTCTTCTGTAGGATTAGTTCCCATCTCAATGGTTCCGTCTTCATACTGATTAATGCCTTTAGCCCACTGCTCTTTTTGAATTCTAAATAGTTCACCTACCTCAGCGATAGAAAGTATATTTTTCAGATGATAGATCATAATAAGTTCCATAATTTGATTTTTATTATATTTTTTTTTCACGGGTTTATCTATAACCTTTGCTTTAACATAATTATTTATCATGGTTTTAGTCAATATTTTTTCATCTTCATAAATCTTTAATTTCTCAAATGCTGCATCTATATATCCCGTTAACTGATCCATATATAGATCTATATTGGGAATATCTTTGATTTCTATTTTACTATGGGATAAAAGATTCTCACATTTTTTCATAAAATCACTCCATTATATTCATTCAAAACGTCATATGCCATCATATAGTATCATATACTAGATTTTAAAGTAATTCAAATTATTTATTTGACTTTTATGAATTTAAGCTGTATGATATTGGTATTATATAATGTAGTATTGAAAACTACATGTGGAGGTGTATTTATGAAAGTTGAAATTCGAGAACCAATTAACTCTATTTCTCATTTGTTAGGCATAATATTATCCGCAATAGGTTTAGTCATGCTGCTGATAAATTCACTGCCTACTCATGACTTTACAAAGGTCTCAGCATCTATTATCTTTTGTCTAGGCTTAATAGGCTTATACTCTGCTTCTACAATATATCATTGGTGTATTGCTTCAGATACAACCTTAAATATATTAAGAAAACTTGATCATATCATGATTTATGTCTTAATAGCTGCTTCCTATACCCCAATATGCCTTATTACCCTAAAGGGCTTACTGGGCTATGTACTTCTAAGTATAGTCTGGTCACTGGCACTCTTGGGAATTGTTCTTAAGATCCTATGGTTAAATGCCCCAAGATGGCTGTACACTAGCTTTTACCTTGTATTGGGTTGGGCCGCTATATTTGTTATTTATCCCCTATACAGACTTTTACCAAGCATGGGCTTTGTGCTATTGCTTTCTGGTGGAATATCTTATTCCATAGGGGCGGTTATTTATGGTACAAAATCTGAAAATATTAAAATATGGAAATTTGGCTTTCACGAAATTTTTCATATTTTTATTCTTCTTGGAAGCTTTATGCATTATCTTATGATTTATAACTACATAATAACTTAAATGACATATATTTTATGATATCCTTAAATCTTTTTCATCATTAATATGTAAAATATAAAAAAAGACAAGGGAAAAATCAAATGATTTTTCCTTTGCCTTTTTTTATATAACTAGCTGAGTAAATTGCATAATCACCTTCTATAGAAAATATCTACTTTGGGGTGAATCCTAATTTATACATATCAAGACTTCCTAGAAACATGGGATATTTTGCTATATATAAATTCTATTCAACAAAAGTACAGGCTTATATGCTGAAGCATCTCTCATATCATCTATTGAAAACTCATAAGTGGTATTATTGTTAACTTCACTCTTTACTTCAACCTCTTCACCCTCAACAGTAATGCCAACTACTACACCATTCTCTACATCGATTGCAGTATCATATCCATTGATTTTGTATACCGTATACTCATATGTAACTTCTTCTGCATGTCCTTTTTTTGTTTTTTTATCAGTAGCTAATGCATATGCCTCATTTTCATTCATTCCCAAAGTAATACCATTTAAAGATACTTCATCTATTTTTTCGCTTCCATAATTTACTTTAAGACTTATCTTTTCAACCGCCGTTTCTCCATAGTCAAAGTGATATAAAAGCTGGTGATTATCAAACTTATATGACATATATGGTTTGCACTCACCGTGATCAACATATTCACCTTCAGTATACTCTTCTGCAATGACTATTTCTTTAGTTTCTCCTAAAAGATACAATGCTGAGTCGTAGCACTTATTTTGTTGAATCTTGAAATTTTCAGAATATTCCCTAGTTACGGCCATAACATGGGAAACATTCCCTTCATGGCTAACATAGGCTTGGAGTGCAAGGGGGATGGTTTTACCAGTAGAACCTACCTTATAACTATCAAATATATACTCTATAAAGGGTATCTCTGTTTCAGCAAAGTCTCTAACCTTCTTTGTTCCAGCTCCTAACAATTTCTCAAGCTCCGATACTTTCATCCCTGGTTTTATTCCATTAATTCCTTCATTAAAAATTATTCCATATACCTTTTCTTCATTGTCATCTAAAAATAATATATGATTATCATACTTTATTCTAGAATAGCTCTCATAAACGTACTCTCCTTGCTGCGGTTCACTTTCCTTGGATGGTCCATATAAAGCTTCTACATCACTTCCTGCTTTTCCAAGCATCAATAATATATCATCTAGGTTAACTTTCTGATTATTATTTGGAGCTTGCACTTGTGTGTTTGAATCAGGTTCACTAGGTTGTTCATTAGGCACTTCCTTAGATGCTTTATTCGTTGCTTCATTTGGTTTTTGCGAACACCCAACTACCATAATGGACATTAATACAATAATTAATAATATACTCAAATATTTTTTCATCTTAATCCTCCTGTTCAATTTTTTATAGTGTTATTTTTTATCAATAATCTCAACTGGTAGAAGTACATTGGTTTTCCAAGTATATTTTCCTTCTAAAAGGTAAATATCTTCTATACTGCTAACACAAACATGGGGATATACTATTTTTGTGTTAGCAGGCTAGTTAGTACAGCCCACAGTTGATAATACTAATACTATTATCAGTACAAATAAAATAAACTTTTTCATAAGTCTTCCTTTAATCTTTTCATGGCATAGTGATTACAGATTATTGTACCACATATTTAGTTGTACAATCTCAAATCTAACCAATCGGTTAGATTTGAACTATATGATTCCAAATAACTTAGTTGTTTTTTACTATTCAACTCATTTTTTCTTCTATATTGTATTTATGACATAGCTAAGTCAAGAAATAACTTCCTTAAATATATAAATTTTTTCTATAATTTAACATCTTTTTCATATCAATAGACTAAATTTATAGTAAATAGATTACCCACTGTAGGTAATAAAATGGAGGTTCTTTATATGAATTATGATATTGTGAATCAAAATTCTTCTCCTGTAACACCTAAGGAGTTGTCTAGGCATTCTACTGAGTTCAAGCAGGAAATTCTAAATGTAACTGAGGATGTTTATGTGGCTATTGGTTATGGCCTAGCTAATTCCATACTACTGGAAGGAAGGGATGGCGTGATTATCGTAGATACCTTAGAAAGCGTAGAAGCTGCTGTTCCCGTAAAACAAGCCTTTGATAAAATCACATCAAAACCTGTCAAAGCAATCATATATACCCACTACCATAGTGACCATATCGGTGGTGCTGGCGTCTTTGCAGGAAACAATAAAGTCGATGTATATACCCAAGAAGAAACAGTGGAAGAACTGAACAGAGTTGCAATGGTTTCAAGGGCAATCTATAAACGATCCATGGCCATGTTTGGAACTTTTCTAAAAACACCTCCATTTATAAACGATGGAATAGGCCCTTTCTTATATTTAAATAATGATACACAAGTAGCTTATATTCCTCCAAATAAAACCTTCTCAAAGGAAATCTATAGGGTAACAATTGCTGGATTAAACATTGAACTTATTCCTACACCAGGTGAAACCAATGGAGAAATTGCGGTATGGCTTCCCGATAAGGGAGTACTTATTGGTGCAGATACTTACTATAAATCCTTCCCAAATCTATACTCCATACGGGGTACAAAATTTAGAAATCCAGATAATTGGGCTTCTAGTGTTGAACTGCTGCGAAGACTTCAGTCTCAGTATCTAATACCATGTCATACACGCCCAATTGTAGGCCAAAAAAAAATCAATAGGGTATTATCGGATTATAGAGATGCAATACAGTATGTACATGATCAAACCTTGAGGGGAATTAATAAAGGACTTACTCCCGACGAACTTGTAAAAACAGTAAGTCTTCCATCCCGTCTAGCAGATAAACCATATCTTAGAGAATTTTATGGAAATATAGAGTGGTGTATCAAGAACATTTTTTACGGATACCTTGGCTGGTTCAACGGAAATGCCACATATTTGTTTCCCTTATCACTGATGGAAAGAGCGAACCGTTTTGCTCGTCTTTCCGGCGGTGAAACAGCTCTTTTCATGAAAACCCAAGAGGCATTTCTACAAAGGGATTATCAATGGGTATTGGAGCTTACGGATCAACTGCTTTTACTTCCAAACTATCGTAAAGAAGCAATACATATGAAATCCAAAGCCCTTTGGAACCTTGGTCTAATCCAAGGTAATGCTCCTGCAAGGAATTATTACCTAACACAAGCATTAGAAGTAGCAGGTAAGCTTACTATGCCCCCACTTAAAACCGATGAATCAATCTTTCTTAATCTTGAAATAATGACTATCTTAAAGCTAATGGCTATCAACCTAAATCCTAAAAAAAGTTTGAATGTATATATGGCTGCTAAGTTTGACTTTACGGATCTTAAGCAAATATACACAGTCAATGTCCGCTCTGGAGTTGCAATAGTCGAGCCCTATATACTAGATAAACTAAACTTTACAGTAATATGTAGTTCAATTGTATGGAAGTCAATAATCGGTGATATTATCAAACCTAGTAGGGCTTTGCTCAAGGGTGATTTAAAGATAGATGGTAGTATAGTAGAATTTTATAAATTCCTAAGTTTATTTAATGATAGGCTCGTTGATGATAGTCCATTTTAAAAACAAATACTAAATAAAATCTCAGAAATATGGACTTCCTTCACTTTTAGTCAGAGTTTTGTGCATAAAACAACCTATAATAAAACCCCTTGATTTAATTAATACAATGAAATCAAGGGGTTACCCTATATTGGCAAAATTGTAAAATCCAATTGATTAAAGTGCTTTTTTTATACCTAGTATATTTCTAGCCTCATCTGGAGTTGCTATTTCCCTACCAAATTCTCTTCCTGCCCTTACTGCACGTTCAACAAACTGTGCATTTGACTGTGCTAATACGCCCTTTGAATAGAATACATTATCTTCCATACCAACCCTAATATGCCCACCCATAGCAATTGTCGTATACAGTATTGGCATATGTTTTGATCCTATTCCAAAGGCTGACCATGTGGCATTTTTAGGCAATAGTTTTCTTAGGAATACTAGATTTTCTATCTCTGCAGTCATTCCACTAGGAGCCCCAAGACAAAGCTGAAAATGAGGTGGTTCTAATATTATACCCTTCTTAATATAGTATAAGGCATTATAAATCATTCCTGAATCAAAACATTCTATTTCTGGTTTGATATTGTTTTCAATCATTACATTTCCCAATTTCTCTAAAAAGGAAGGGGTGTTTAAAAAAACTCCCTTATTCATCCAATTCATGGACCCACAATCAAAGGATGCAAATTCAGGCTTTAATTCAATAAGATGCTCATATCTTCTTAAATCCGTAGCTCCTAATTCTCCCGATGTAGTTAGATTTATTATTATGTCACATTTCTCCCTAATCAATTTAACAGCTTCTGCAAATAATTCTTTATCCATGGTTCCAGCCCCATCTTTATCTCTTACATGTATATGAACTATAGATGCCCCAGCATTCCAACATCTATATGCATCCTCTGCAATTTCCCTTGGTGTAATAGGAACATTGGGATTATTTTTTTTAGTAGGCCAAGCACCCGTTGGGGCCACGGTAATAATCAATTTCTCCATTTTATTCCTCCTCAAATAAACATAATAATAGCTGTGTCAACATCTATTTATATTCAATTATAGCCACTGGCCTACACCAACCTGCAGTTCCACCCTTTAATTTAACAGGGAAAGCAGCTACCTTAAACCCATAAGCTGGAAGTTCCTTTAAATTAGCTAATTTTTCTATATGACAATATTCATGCTCCTTTCCTACTAAATGACCTTCCCACAATACTGAATTATCGCCTGTTGCTTTGAATTTTTCTACCGCCTTACTAAAAGGTATATCCCATCCCCAAGCATCTATGCCCATTACTTTTATTCCTTGCCTACATAAGTATCTAGTTGCTTCCGCCGACATACCGGGATGTATGGAAAAATATCTTTCATCATATAAATATTTGTCACTATCAGTTCTTATTAAAACTATATCCATTGGTTTTAATCTATAATTTATTTTCTTCAATTGATTTTTGATATCCTCTTCCATTATTGCATAACCCGTTTCTTTTTCATGAAAATCAAGAACTACACCATCTCCATAGCACCATTCTAATGGTATCTCATCAATAGTCTTAGAAGGCTTTCCTTCCGACATAGGAGCATAGTGTATGGGTGCATCTAGATGTGTACCCGTATGTTCCCCCAATGTTACGCTTCCATTTGCCCATAACAATCCATCCTTAAAATCCTCTTTCTTCAGATTAAAAAATTTTGCTGCTTGTTCTGCTCCTTCTTCATGGTAAATCCTTTTAAAGGTTGCTTTTTCAGGCTCCATTGCTTCTGGATCTGTAGCTACAGCTAAATCCACAATTTTTACTTTACCCATTATCCTACTCCTTTCTATCCATGTACTCGGTATATATTGATTATTCTAAATTCCAAGTTTCCCACCTTTTATAAAATGTAATTATATAATTTGCTCAATTAGCATTATCTACTTTTTCAGAAATAATATTATCCACCACTCTACTGCCCTTATCAGTTATTGCAATAGTTCTTTTTAACAATCCCCCCTCTTTTAGATATCCATTTCGTATTAATTTTGAAGCAAATACAGAAAACTTTAATGAATCTAAATCTGATTTATTTACAAAATTATTCAGTTCTTCTTTTCCTTTTTTTATTGCCTTTAAAATACATAATTCATCCTTAGTAAGCCCCTTTTCAAGTAATAGTGCATCTTCCTTTGAAAGCTTAGGAAGCATATTGATTCCTTCCTTGGTGATACTGAATTTGTAAAAACCTGATCCCCTTAATGAATCTCTTTGAATCAATCTATTCTGATCCAATATTTCTATAACTTTATTACTTATGCCCGAATCCACTGCAAGTAAATCTGTAATTTCACCCATTGTATTGAAACCCTTTCTTATTAGTCCTAATACTTTTTCATCGTCCTCACTTAATTTAATATTCCTATTAGTTTGTTTTCCCACTGTTTTCCAATAGCTTTCCCCATAATATTTAGGTTTTGTCATCAAGCTAATAACCGTAGTTAATACCAATGTAATTATTAATCCAAAAACTCCTTGGTGCATATATTGTGTAATCGACCAAATTTTTGTTAAATCTAATATTGTTATTACCATCATGGCACATATACTTATTACTGCTCCCCAGAAAGCCCCTTCTTTAGTAGCTCTTGGCCAAAATGCTCCATAAAATACTAGTACTGCAGGTGGCCCGAGCCATGAATTTGCAAATGCAAATAGATAGGATGGTCCCCCAGGATAAAAGGATAAGAACCATACTAAGATGCCAAGGGTAAGCATTATTATTTTAGCTGGTCTTACTAATTCCTTAGGTTTTGCATTTGGTTTTATCAGTTTGGCGTATATATCTCTAACAGCTGTATTTGTTGCTCCCATATGTGCCGTTGTGGCTGTAGATATTGATGCAGCTAAGGCTCCCAACAGTGCAAAACTTGCCGCCAATGTGGGTACTGCCCTCAAGGATACTCCAAAGGCCGCCATAGGGGATACTCCTCCTGCAAAAACATGAGCTTGATTTACTCCCGAATATATTCCTATTATGTATAAAATCCCATACATTACAAAAAACAATAACAATGATGCATAAATGAAAGAACGTTTTGCTACCCTCTCACTTCTACATGATGCTACTCTCAGCCAATAGTAGTTGTTTCCCCAAACAAGAAACATTCCAAATAATAAAAACATTGTAAACACACTTGGGTATTTTAAACTCATTTCCGGCATAGATAAACCTGTGATACCACTGTTCATGAGTCCAAGGCCACTTGGCCAATTGGCAATAGCGCTAGATAAAGCTCCGAATTTTATCATTAGAGATATTAGCAATGTAGGCAATGCTATAAGTCCAATGATCATTTGTAAAAAATCTGTAAGAGTAACCGCCCAAAATCCTCCTGTATATGTGAATATCAAAAATATCGCAAATATTGCAGAAGTAGTGATTAGATAATTCCATTCAGTAAAACCAGATACTGTAATTGCCATTGAAACTATATTGTTTGCTAATATTCCCAAAAGTCCTAATATAGTAGATATTGTTACAATCGTCCTTGTTCTGCTGTCAAACCTCATCTCCAACCATTCTGGAAGTGTTTGGGCTCCACATCTCCTTATGAATTTTGAAAAAATAAGTCCATAACACATTAGCCCTGCTATCAAGTAAGCTACCCCAAATGATAATGCTCCTTTAACCCCAAACAATACCATAAAACCTGGGCACAATGTTATTGATGTACCCGCATATCCAATAGCTGCTACTCCAAACATGTTAATAATAAGGCTGACTTCTCTTCCCGCAAGAAGGTAGTCTGATGAGTCGTTAATCCATTTTCTAGTAGCATATCCTCCATATAGCAAAACCCCTGCAAATACCACAAACATAACCAGTAACGTAGTACTAATTGTCAACTAAATCACTCCTTTCGTTCTATTTAATATAAGTATTTTGCAAGTACTATGCCAAAAAAATATGTATCTCCAAAAGCCTTATAATATAAGACTTTTGGAGATACATACACAATTTTTCATATTAATTAATGGGTACAAAAGTTCACACTTTTTTCAAAAAATTTATCATAAATATTGGTATTAAAGACTTCACCAAGGGCTGTAAACAATTGTATACGTCAACTTTTATTCACACCTTAACATATAACCCTATATATTATATTTCTTTAATTTTCTATATAATAGAGTTCTCGAAATTCCCAATTTCTTAGCCGCTCTAGTTTTATTGTCACCACAATTTTCTAAAACTTTTATTATGGTCTCTTTTTCCAAATCATTTTTTAAGCTTTTAATCATATATCCATTTCTGTTATTATCAAACTTAGCTTTAACAGTATTTTTACCCACAAAATAGTCACAAAAATGTTCCCACTTCAATTCTTCTCCCCAGGCAAGATTCATAGCTCTTTCTATTACATTTTGTAGCTCTCTAATATTCCCAGGCCAGTTATATTCCATAAGCTTATATTTAGTTTCCTCAGATATCCCGGGTACGCTCATACCCAACTGGAAATTTAACTTTTCTAATAAGCTATCCGCTATCAAAGGTATATCTTCCTTTCTTTTCCTTAAAGGTGGTATTTCTATTTTTATCACATTTAGCCTATAAAATAAATCCTTTCTAAACTTACTTTCTTTAATAAGTTTCTCCAAGGATACATTACTGGCAACTATTATCCTCACATTTATAGGAATACTTCCTTTACCACCTATTTTTTCTATTTCATCTTCCTGGAGGGCCCTCAAAAGCTTAGGTTGCAGATCATAGGGCATTTGATTAATTTCATCTAAGAACAAGCTGCCCCCATTTGCCATTTCAAATCTACCTTGTTTCCCACCTTTACACGCTCCAGTGAATGCTCCACCTTCATAACCAAAAAATTCTGTTTCCAATAGTTCCCTTGGTATTGCGGCACAGTTCACCTTTATAAAAGGGGATGCTTTTCTTACACTTAAATTATGTATAGAATGGGCCACTAATTCTTTTCCACTCCCGGTTTCACCTTCTATCAATACAGTCGATCTTGATCTAGCTGCACTTATTATCAATTTTTTCATATGAATAATCTCAGTACTATTGCCTACGATATTATCTAAGGAGTATTTTGCCCCCCTTATTTTTCTTAATTCTTCTTGATAATATTCTAATTGATGAATCATGGCATTTACCTTAGATGAAAAATTAAGGGCATCCTTCATTCCCCTCATTATTACATGGATGAAGCCGGCGACAACTTCCCCATTTTCTATCACAGGCATATAGGAGGAAAAAACTTCTCTTTCAATCGATCCCCTTGCTATTATTACATGTCCCGTTATGGGCTTCCCACTTTTAAGTACAGTATGTATCATGGTTTCAGGAACAATTTCACGAACATATTTCCCTTTGATTTCCTCTAGTTTTATTCCTCCCATGATTTCAGACCATACGTCGTTTACATATATATATCTACCCTTTGCATCTGTTATAACTACACCATCTAATTGTTCAATTATCAATTTTAATATTCGGGGATTTATTTTTTTTATGTTATCCAATAGTATTTAACCTCCCCACCATATTTCTTAATCCTGTTATTTTCATAATATTCAGGTATTTGTTTTTATAATACTATTCTTAGGTACAGCAGTCAAATAATAATAGGGATCAAATCTTGCTAAGCTATAAAAAAAGTTCAGGGATATGGAGTCCCTGAACCTTTGATTAGATTTTCTTTATAAAAACGACATCAACTTTAGCTATTTTTGTCCTTTATTATAGAAACATATTGAATCTATTCTATATAGATTTTAGAGAAAATAATGAATGCCCCTACATTTTTTCTGTGAAATTTATTCAACTTTGAAGTTGTTTATCTCTAATATTTGAACCTGGATATACTACCTTGCATTTCTTCAGCTAACTTTGCTAATGCTTCCGATGCATTAGACAATTCTGCCATAGCCGCCGTTTGTTCCTCTACAGAAGCCGCGACTTCTTCAGTCCCCGCCGCATTCTCTTCAGAAATAGCAGAAAGATTTTCAATCATTGTAATAATCCCAATATTTTTACTCTGTATTTCTTCACCATATTTGTTTAGCTTTAGTAATATTTCTAAAATACTATCAATTGATTTTGAAATTCCTTCAAACTTAGAATTTGTTTCCTTAACACTGTTAGTTTGTTGAGACACTATATCACTTACTTCATTCATATTTGCTACTGCCATACCTGTTTTATCACTTAGTTCTTCAATAATCATTGATATTTCATCGGTAAATGTATTAGATTGCTCTGCTAATTTTCTAATCTCATCTGCCACAACTGCAAAGCCCTTACCTGCATCCCCCGCCCTTGCAGCTTCAATAGCTGCATTTAAGGCCAATAAATTGGTTTGATCCGCTATGTTCTTTATCATTTGACTCGCATTTTCTATTCTTTCAGCATTATTATTCGTCTCTATGATCACATCATAAACATTTTTAGATGCAACTTGACTTTGATTTGTTTTTTCTACTAATTTTTCTAGAGTTTCAATTCCTTCATTTTTCAGTCTTTCTACCTTTTCTAATGCTTTATTTAAATCACCCATAAGGTTTTGGTTCTCTTCAATAAATTTTACTAAAACGCTAATATCTTCTGCCCCCTGGCCAGTCTCTTTAGCTTGTTCAGTGGCTCCACTTGCAATTTCTTCTACGGTTCTTGCGATTTCATTGGAAGTGAGGGCAGTCTGTTCACTAGTCGCGGCTACTTCTTCCGATGAAGACGCAATACTTGCCGATGTATCTGCTATAGCTTTAATCATTTCTTTAATAGAATCTTTAGTAGTATTGACTGATTTTGAAATATCCCCCAGCTCGTCGTTTTTCTGTAAATACTTTTGAGATAATTCCTTTGTTAAATCTCCTGACGCCATATGGTCTAAAATTTCCTTAAGCTTTACTATGGTTTTAATTGCATAATTTGAAGAGCTTAATAAAAGTATAATTAATATTATAAAAGCAATGATTCCTGAAATAGCTATAATCATTATATTACGATCAATAGCATCATATACACCTTCAACAGAAAGTCCGATATTTAAAGAATCAACATACTCGCCTTCTGTATAAATGTGCATAATCACATTATATACATTTTGCTTTGCAGGTTCATAATAGTATTCCATTGCATAGTTTTCCTTTGAATCAACTGAATTTATTACCCCTTCATTTTCAATTACTGCTCCTACTCTATCTTCATTACTATGGGCAAGCACTTGATACTTTTCATCAATGATTGCTGCATATACTACACCCTCTTTTTCTTGAAGCTGAGTCGTCAAGCTTTGGTAATTAAATCGCTGAGTTAGCTCCTCAACTTTATTGGCCCTAATACCAACTTGCACAAAGCTACCATCACTATGTTTTAAATACCCATATTTATTATAATTATCAGAGTCTGTATCCTTCCTAACCTCTTCCATCAACTCATTTTTATCACTTTTTCTAAAATCATCAACAGGATGTCCCACTGGAGCAACCCAACCTAAATAGCCATCAACAGTAGAATATATTATTTCACCATTGGAGTTATACCAGTATATTTCCTTTACTCCTGTACCCTCTGCAATTTTCTTTAGTAATTCACTAGTCAAACCTTCACTATTTCTAATTGCTGTTTCTCCAGCAACTCTAATTTTGTCCTCTAACATACTATTAATTATTTTCAGGGACAATGTATTGTTTTCAGCTTGTTCTACTACTTGTTTTGCTAAAGCCAAACCATCTTCTCTCATTTGATCTAAAAGACTTTGTCGCATAAACCACGATGAGATCCCCCCTATAACTACAAGTGCTATAAATACAACTACCAAGGGCACTACAATTAGCTTAAACTTGATTGTGGTCTTTTTTGAAGCTAATCTTTGTTTTTTCATAGCAATCCTCCATTTACTCTTTGTAATTTATTTAAAAAAGATTTTTATTGAAATATCTTTTATTCCATATATGTTAGTATAAAGGATTTAGGGTAAATCCTAATTTATCCATATCCAAATATCCCCTATTCCTAGGGATTTTTTATATGTATAAATTAAAGTTTTGACTGGTCCCTCTATAAATTGGATAAATTTATATCGACAAAAGGACAAAAAATTTCTTTAATCAAATAATCCAATAGACCCCTTAATATAACATTTTAGAATAAAAAATATTAAAGCTAGGTTGTTTATAAATTACTGTAGAAGGTAAAAAACCGTGATATATTCTATGTATCTTTTAACAAACTGCAATGGAATCAAGAAATTAATGATATCAAAACACTTATAAAAATGACTGGACTTTTAATAAATAAAGATAATATACTACAAAATTATTTTATAAAGGTATGAATATTCCCATAATTAGTGTATAAAATTACAATATAAGTCAAATGCAATATAATTATTATATTCGACAATTTTTTTGTGACTCCTTTATTTTTTTTGCAATTTAGATAAATATATTATCATTTTCCGACAAATTAATAGACCCTTGATTCATTTGAGACCGAATCAAAGGTTTATTAATTTCTGTAATGTACATATCTATAAAGTTTTAAATTTGGCTTAACTGTTTAACTGGAATATCTATATAGATTTCCAAAAGTTAAACTTAATTTATACATCTCAAAATATCCGATGATTCTAGGGATTTTTGATGTGTATAAATTAACTGTTTAACTAGAATATCTATAACTAATAAATTCCTACTTCATTTTAAATTCATCCATTGACTTATCTACTGTATGAACTATGGCCATTAAGCTTTCAGAAGCTTGTATAATTTGTTCTTCACCACTACTTACCTCTTCTATTTCCTTATTAATACCTTCAACTGAAGAAGCCGCACTTCTCATCTCTTCATTTGTGATTTTTATAAGCTTTTCCATATCCTTACTAGCTTCCGCTTGCTTTATCACTAACAGCGACATCTCCTTTGATATCTGCATAATAGATCCCATAAGAGTCGAAATTTCTTGAGTTTTTTCCATTGTAAGTAAGGATTGTTTACTAGCCTTCTTAGAAAACTGTGAGTTTTCAATAATTACTTCATTTACATTTTTAAATCCAGAAATAATATCCTCTGACAAATATTTTACATTTTCAGCTTCTTTATTGGTCTCCTCCGCAAGTTTTCGTATTTCCTCAGCGACCACAGCAAACCCTTTACCAGCTTCCCCTGCTCTAGCTGCTTCAATAGACGCATTTAATGCAAGAAGATTTGTTTGTCCTGCAATATTAGTAATAACTTCAACGAATCCTTGAATATTACTTATTTTCTCAGAAAGCATACCTACATTCTCAAAAACCTGCTCCGATGAGGACACAACCTGCTTAGAAAGTTCAAGTGTATCTTGTACATATTCAGCAACCTCATTAGTATAATTTGTGGCTAACTGAACCTCCTGAGAAACGGCATTACCCTTTGTGGCGGCTATTTGTGAAGCTTCGTTTACATCCTTGATGGTATTAAATTCAACTTCTACTGTTTCTCCAAGACGATCTACTTTTAGAACGGCATCATTTACATACATTTCTACATTTTTAATATTCTGCTGTGATGCAGATACGATTCCCTGAAATTTTCCCACACTATCCTTTATATTTTGGTTGGTATTATACATCATATGATGATACTTTTCCATAAAAATGTTTAAAACATCTTTTACTAATGAAATCTCATCTTTACTATCATCTTTAAAACGATAAGTCATATCTAAATTTTCTCCAACATAATTAATGTTTTTCACCAATTCTTTTAAAGGAACTATAATTGATAAACTCACACTAAAATTTATATATACAGATAATATTAGTACACCTATAACCCCTATAATCATCATTAAAATTGTATTTTTTACTTTACTGAAATATATGTCCTTACTTGAATTTGCAGTTGTCTCACTATATTTTACAATTTTATCTATACCACCGATCACTCGATCTGCTTTCGTTTTTGTATTTTGTTCATTCAAAAATTTAATAATTTCTTTATCCCTCATACCTCCACGTAATTGCTTAGCAAGTTTAACAATAACATCTTCATAATCGGCAAAAGCCAATTTAACCTCACTTAGAAGTTCCTTATTTTCTTTTGTCTTTGCAGTTTTTTCATATTCACCTAATGCTTCCCTTACATATGTACAATTATCAACCATTGCTTTAATGAATTTTTCATCTCCCGTGGTGGAGCGATAAAAATTAATGATAATCTGATGCATATAAAAATTGGCTCTTTCAGCAGTCAAAATTCCATTTGTTCCTTCATTTACTACCTTATCTACATCTTCATTCATTTGCTTCATATTATAGATTTGAATAGCAGACATACCACAAAAAATTACTGCGAATAACAAAACAACTATAATAAGTCTCTTTTGGATACTGATTTTTCTTAATAAATTAAATTTCATCTTATAGATTCTCCTTTAACGTTTTCCTGGATGTTAATGAATATGTTTCTTCGTAATTTTAAGTTTTTGCATATTTTACCATGCTCCACTATTCTACTTTAATTCCTATTTATATGTCAATAAAAATATATAACTTGTGACTTGTGTCCCATACAGCTTATGACCTGTGCCCCATACAGTTTAAGATTGTATGGTCTGGGGGCACTTTTACTTATGTAGTTCAAAGCCTTTCAAAAGTTTATCCACATGATTTTTCTTTCCATAGATACCTATACCCACTAAATTCAATTCATCGGTTTTAAATTTTGAAACCATTTCCCTATTATCATCATCGTTAAAAGTATTAAAAAGTTCTTCAGTATAAATAGTGACTACAACCTCTTTAGTAAAGGCTTTTTTTAATAGATTCATCATAGAATTCCCTTTATCTGAATAAATCATTATGGGTTGCCCTGACATAGGTAAATACTCTACTCCATTATCATCAATATATGGTTGTCCAATAATATTTTGTGTCCCACCAATTCCACTCATTAAGAATGCCGTAATATTTAGTTTTTGCCAAACCTGTAAGTCTTCCTTTAAAATTACAGCTAATTTAGTATCAAATTTCATATAACTTCACCTATCCTTTCAAATTAAATAATTGAAGAAATCGCATGTGGCTTAGGGACGTTTCATTTGCCACATTTGACCCGTTAACTATTTCATCATTCATTTGGTTTTTAAAATAGCTCTCTCTACTATCCCTGACCTAATTTCTACACCCCTAATAAGCTGACTACTAGCTCCTGTAAACTCTTTTATTTCCTTAATTATATTATCTGCTTCTTGCCTATTTAATTCCCTAACTAAGTATCACAATAATTTTTCTCTATTTTCATTCACCTCAATAACAAATTAGGCCCTCAAATCATATATTTCTGATATTCCAATGGAGTCACTCCAAAAACTTTCTTGAATCTTTTATGGAAATGGCTTAAATCATAAAATCCATATTTATCTACAACTTTTAGTATATCTTCTCCATATTCTAAATCTTCACAAGCTAATTTCATTTTAATATCTAACATGTACTGGTAGGGTGTCATTCCCACCTGCCCTTTGAAGATTCTAATAAAATGATATTTTGAAATATTAAGTTCACTACAAATTTCTTCTAAAGTAAGGGGTTCATAGATGGTCTCATCAATTAAATTGGTGGCCTTAATTACTAGGCTATCTCTTTTAGAAGGGATAATATCTTTAGATGAATGATGTGAATTTCTATCAAATAATGCTTCGACCATTGCAACGAATAATTCATTAACGAGAAATGAATTATTTTCTTTATTATTTACAGCAGTGACTAATGAAGTTAGTTTATATCTCAATAAGTCATCAAATACTACAGTCTTTTGAAAAGAAAAATCTCTAATCTTCTCATCGAAAATTTCTTTCACAATATTCATAAAAAAGGATCTAGGTATATATATCATATAATAACTATAACCATCCTCATACTGACTATATCCATCATGAACTTCCTCAGGATTAAAGAGCATAATCCCACCTTTAGGAACTTTATAATATGAACCATCACAAAAAAATGATTGATAGCCCTTTGTAGTTATACCAATTGCATAATCATCATGGGAATGCTTTATATATTTAAAATCACAAATCGATGCATTTAATATTCTAATTTCTGGTAAATCCGTGGTCTTTATATAGCTAAAATGGTCTCTTAAACCCATAATAATACTCCCTCCATATTTAAATTATACCTCAACTCTAACATATTGTATTGTAAATAATTGCTATTTAACAACGTGGGACTTGGGAATGTGTTCAACGAATTCAAAATATAGTAAATATTCTAAAAATATGTTATAATTGTAAAAAGTTATATAAAATTTGAGGGTTCAAGAAAGGAGAAGATGTTTATGAAAAAAATATTTTGCTACATAATAATAATCCTACTTATTTTTACCCAATTAAATATAGCTACTTTTGCAGAAGATAGAGATAATATCTCAAGAAAGATTCAATATTATACTTATGACGAGGCTAAGGAAGAATTCGTAAAAGACGAAGAATATCGCTTTAAAAGTAGCTTCGCCGGATATGATAAAGAACCAGAACCTATTACTATTGATGGAGAAGAATATTTTATTAAAATTAATAGTATTAAGAAAGATGAAGGGGCTTCGTCAAATCATAGCTATACCGAACTATATAGAATCCAATCCATAGCAAATGGTCAGATCAGTTCAATTAGCAATGAATATACTAAGAAAAATGTGCATTCAACTTCTCATATAACTAAAACGAATAAATCATTTAGTGTTGATGCAAAGGTCTTAAAGGAGATAAGCGAGAGTAAAAGTAGAGAAGTCTTTAATTTAGGATATCAGTATTCAAAGGATTATAGTAGCAGTAATAAGGAGACCACCATTAACTCTATAATAACTAACCAAACTAAAAAATTTAATATTCCCTTAGAATCAATATATGATTTATGTAATTCTGCGGATTTTTACATATTTAAGGATTATGAAGTGTATGATATTGAGGCAGAGATATACTTAAAATATTCAACAGAAGATAAGAATAAAGGCTATACTAAGATTATCCGAAGCCGGGCTGAGCCAAGAGGCAACGCTCATAAGAATTGGCTGCAATGTAAAGAGTGTAATGCCATACTTGTAGAATGGGATAATTCATCTGGCCCAATGCCAAAGGGGAAACTACCTGCGGACGAAAGTAACTACTATCCCTACTGTCAAGTACCTCATGTAGAATTTGCTAATGGTAGAACTCGACACTTTTCACTTGAGGAGTGGGCGAATGTAAATAATAAGATTTACTTCCCCTATAATAAAAATGGAAGTACAAAAGTAAAATTCAAATTCTATAAGCCTATGACCAAAGCAGTTACTTTGCCTTGGAATATAGAATATATCAACAATAATACTGAGATTGAACTTAACAAGCCTATAGAATTGTTCCCTAAGGGTGCATCAGAAACTGTATACCATGAAGGGAGAAACTATTTATTTACTGTTGTTGAGAGTCCACTAGTGGATAGTAATTATGCAATTGACTTGTCTACTGAGTCCATAGCATCTATTTCAAAGGGGGTTACAGAAGAGATTTCCTGTGATAAGAATATTACAACAATTACTTCCCACTCTTCTGTCGTTTCAAGCTCTCATGGTTTTTCAGCAGGGCTTAAGCTAAAATTCGCTAGTTGGCTAACAGGTGCCTTGAATTACTCTCAGAAAAAAACCAAAATAACTGAGAATAATGATGAATATACAGATAGCAAGAATTATCAATGGACATCGACATTTGAAATGCCCCAGGGATTTATTAATGCTGGTTATGACTGTATTATGGTATTTCTAACAAAGGATGCTATGAGATATAAGGTAACGGGTGAAATTACTCCAATCAATACCGATGGCTCCCTTGACTTAAGTAAAAAAGAAACAATCGTATATTATCAATCTGTTGAGTTTCCACGAGCTATATCAAAGCCATTAAAAGTACTACCCACTTCTACAACTCGATCACTAGAAGAAATTCTTTTAGATGATTAGCAGATAGCGAACTGACGGTTATAATAAAGGAAATTTGCCTTTTGTCTAAAAAGAGAGCTAAAAGTCATTAAGACTTGGCTCTCTTTTCGGCGTACAGCGTGGATTGGGGACGTTTCCTTCGCCACTCTTAAATATCCCGTCATTTTATTTTCCTTTTAAAGTAGCCCTCTCCACTATCCCTCGTCCAATTCCTAGTACCCTGCTTAGCTGTCTATTATTGACTCCTGTAAATTCTTTTATTATTGACATTGAGTTTTCTTTTCTCTATACTTTCTATGTAGTGTTAGTACATATCATTAAAATGATAATCAGAATATAATCCCATAGGGAAGAAAGGACTCTTAATATGAATATCGTTGTATTAAATGGTAGCCCGAGGTCAGATGGTAACACCTCTGCATTAATAAAACAACTATCAAAAGGAGTTGAATTATCGGGAAAGCATCAAATTGAAACCATCAATGTAACAAAGAAAAACCTACTTGGATGTCTAGCCTGTGAGGGATGTAGAAAAAATGATGGTAACTGTGTTTTAAAGGATGATAGTTCAGAAATTATAACTCAACTTGTAAACTCAGATATGATTATTTTCGCAACTCCTGTATATTGGTGGGGCGTATCTGCACAATTAAAAATCGTAATTGATAAATTTTACAGTACCATGCATCTTAACACATTGAAAAACAAAAAAATCGGCGTATTATCCGTTGGCGCCGGCGAACTTTCAAATCCTCAATATGAATTGATCTCTCAACAATTTGTCTGTATATCTCAGTTTTTAGATTGGGAAATACTATTTGATGAATCCGTTTCAGCATATGAGCGTAACGAAGTACTTAAGGATGAAAAACTACTTAACAGATTTAAATCTCTAGGTACTAACCTATAGTAATTGAGGAATTGCATAACTCTAACTTGGCAAAATTCCATAAGAATATAAAAAAGCAGAAAAAGAGTCAGTCTTTTTCTGCTTTCCCATTGATTACCCTAATAAAGGAAAATTACAATAGACTAATCTTCCATGAATCAATTTTCCTTCCGGGAATTTCTTTTTACAAATCTCCTGTTTGTAAGGACATCTACTGTAAAATCTACAACCTTCTGGCTTTATCATAGGACTTGGAATTTCTCCTCCTAATAATTGCTTAGGTTTATTTCTCGATTCTAAGTCCATTTTAGGTACTGAATCTATAAGATACTTGGTATAAGGATGTTTTGGATTTTCATAGATTAATTCAACATCCCCTACTTCACAAAGCATTCCCAAGAACATAATACAAACCCTATCTGCAATATACCGAACAACTCCAAGATCGTGGGATATAAATAAATAGGATAAATTTTTATTTTTTTGTAATTTTCCTAATAAATTTAGTATTTGTGCTTGAATTGATACATCTAATGCCGATACTGGTTCATCACATACTATGAACTCTGGATTTAGTGCAATAGCTCTAGCAATTCCTATTCTTTGTCTTTGTCCCCCAGAAAACTGACTTGGATATCTATCCATGTGTTCTTCACTTAAGCCAACACTCGTGAGCAATTCAATAACTCTATCAAGTCTTTCCTTTTTACTACTGAATAATTTATATGATAAAAGCGGTTCCTCGACTAGTCTTTTCACAGTCATCTTTGGATTTAAAGATGAATATGGATCTTGAAAAATCATCTGCATATTCCTTTTAATCCCTTTTTTAGCCCTATTTGAGCCATTAAATATGCTTCTACCTCTGTACTTTACATCTCCTTCTGTTGGATCAATAAGTCCTAAAATTGTTCTTCCCAAAGTAGTTTTACCACATCCAGATTCTCCTACTAATGCAAGAGTTTCTGATGAATAAATATCTAAGTTAATATTATTTAAGGCATACACTTTGGATTTACCCTTCGTTCCTATTCCACCATTGATGAAATGCTTAGAAAGATTCTCAACACTGATAATTTTTTCTTTATTCATTATTCTCATTCCTATTCTTATATAAAAAACACCTAACTTCATGATTATCTTCTATATAATATAATTCAGGCTTTTTTGACTTGCATATATCCATTGCACAGCTACATCTAGGATAAAATCTACACCCTTGTGGCACATCAGAAAAATCAGGTACTCTTCCAGGTATTGTAGATAGTTCGTCCTTTTTTCTACAAACTTGTGGGATAGAATCTATTAGTGCTTTTGTATATGGATGTTTTGGATTCCTAAATAAATCATAAACTGAAGCTCTCTCTACAATTTGTCCGCTGTACATAACATATACATAATCACAAGTTTCACATACAACGGCTAAATCATGGGTTATTAAAAGTATTGAAGAATCCATAGTATTTCTTAATTTCTTCATGAGTTCAAGAATCTGGGCCTGTATTGTCACGTCTAAAGCAGTAGTAGGTTCATCTGCTATTATTAACTTAGGTTTTAATATTATTGCAATAGCTATTACTATTCTTTGATTTAAGCCACCTGATAGTTGATGTGGGTAATCATTGTATCTTTTTTCTGGTTCTGGAATCCCCACCGCCTCAAATATTTCAATTACTTTCTTTTTAGCTTCCTTTGAATCAATATTTAAATGAATCTTAAGAACTTCTTTAACTTGATCTCCTACCCTATGGAGTGGATTAAGAGCTGCCATGGGTTCTTGAAAGATTATTGATATGTCTTTACCTCTAATATTTTTCATTTCTTTTTTTCCCAACTTCGTCAATTCTATACCATCAAATTCAATACTTCCTCCTAGAATCTTAACTGGCGACGATAGTAATTGAATTATTGAAAGGGCAGTCATACTTTTCCCGCAACCAGATTCACCTACTAATCCAACTATTTGATTTCTATATATATCCATATTAACGCCATTCACAAATTCAATAGATTTTTTCTTTGTATTAATCCCAATTTTTAAGTTTTTAATATTAACTATATTATTCATATTATCACCTAACATCCCTTGTTGAAGAATCTAGCATATCTCTTAGACTATCTCCTAAGAAGTTAAAACTCATTGCAATAATTAATATGAAAACTCCTGGTGCAATTGAAATCCAAGGGGCATCAAACAAGTATGTTCTACCTTTAGATACCATTACTCCCAAACTCGTAGCCGGTGGTTGAGCTCCAAATCCTAAAAAACTTAACCCTGCCTCAGCCAATATAGCCTGGGGTACTTTCATAGTATAAAGTACTATTAAAGTAGAAATTATATTTGGCAAAATATGACGATACATTATTGTGAATTTACTCACACCCATTGACTTAGCAGCTTCTATATATGTATTTTCTTTCAATGCTATAGTTTCTGCCCTTACAACCCGTGCTATTCCTGCCCAACCAACAAGTACCAAAGCTAAAAATAAGTTGAACAAACTAGGTCCAAAGTTATAAACAATTGCCATTGCCAATATAATAAATGGAAAAGAGAGTATGATATCAACAATTCTCATAATAATTGCATCTACAATTTTTCCAGATAATCCCGATAAAACCCCTACAATAGTTCCAATTATCATATTAATAGTAGTAGGAGCAAAGCCCATTATTAATGATGTTCTAGTAGCAAAAATAATTCTACTAAATATATCTCGACTTAATTCATCGGTCCCTAAAAGATGTTCTAAGGAAGGTCTTGACATATTGTTTTCAAAATCTGTTGCTATGGGATCATATGGGGCCACTTTACTAGCAAATATAGCTATAAAAATCATTAATGTGATTATTAATAGACTTGCAAACCCTAGTTTCTGTTCTGCTATAAATCTTACTAGTACATTTTCTTTTTTTCTTTTGATTTTAGTTTTAATATCTACCCCTCCTTAGGGACATTAAAATAAATAACTGGAGTTGTACAAATTTTAAATAGCTAAAATCACCAACTCCTTTTACCCATAAAAAAAGCATTTCAAATTATAACTAAAAAATACTCTATTTCTTTAAACTTTAAGCAATATTTTAATACGTATTAATCATATCGAATTCTCGGGTCAATTAGGGCATATATAATATCCGCCATTAAATTACCTAAAATTATTAGTGAAGTACTTAAAATAATTGTTCCTTGCAGAAGTGGCATATCCCTATTAGTCAATGCTGATATAGACAATGTTCCTATTCCAGGTATACTGAATATATTCTCAGTAATCATCGCTCCACCAAGTAAAGATGTGACTTGAAGGGCAATAATAGTTATAACCGGTAAAATAGAATTTTTTAATGCATGAAATATCACTATTTTTAAGCTGTTTTGTCCTTTACTAATAGCTGTTTTAATATAATCTTTACCCATAGTCTCGATCATATTAGCTCTTACCAGTCTAGAAATCGAGCCTGCCATACCCCATCCCAAGACAATGGATGGAAGTATCAGATGGATTGGTTTATAGAATCCAGATATTGGAACAAGTTGCAGCTTATAAGCTACTAAATATTGTAATAATATGGCCATCCAGAAAGAAGGGGTAGAAATCCCAAAAACTGAAAAAGCCATAATCAATTTATCTAGAAAAGAATTCTTTCGTAAAGCCGCAATTATACCCGATGGTATGCCTATAATCCAAGCTACCATAGTTGCCGCAATAGTAAGTTTAATTGTATTTGGCAAAGCATTAGCAATTAGCTCTCTAACCGGTTGATTCATTACAAAGGAAGTTCCCATGTCCCCTTTAATCAAATTTTTTAAGTATTTTATAAACTTTATATGAACAGGGTCGTTTAGATGAAGTTGTTCACTTATCCTTTTAACAACTTCAGGATCTATTCTTTCACCCAAAAGAACACTTACAGGATTCCCAGGTATTAAATTCATAAGCACGAAAGTAAGAAATATAACTCCTATTAAAATAGGAATTGTAATACAAATTCTTTTTGTAATGTACTTAGTCATAATTTCTCCTTTCTTGAACATTAATTAAAAGCATAACCCTGCGGTTATACTTTTAATTAATTTTTTATCAATATTATTTATTATATGCTGGATCAATTTCTACATCATAGGTAGATCCTGCGGCCCATCCTTGCCATGATAAATGAAAGTTTTTAAGTCTTGGGCTTACTACCCATTCACCTTTGGTGGATGCAAGTGGAAAATAAAGTGCCTCATCTTGTGTGATCACTTTCTCTAACTCTTGATAAGATTTTATTCTTTCTTCTGGATCTACTGTAACATCAGCAGCTTCGATAGCATCACTAAGTTTTTTTCTTTCCTGTCCATAAAATTCTACTTCATCATCATTTATTGTATAACTACTAAAGAATTCTCCAGGGTCTGGTGCCCCTGCAGTCATTGGTCCTACAGTTATTCCATATTCATTATTATTTCTATCTCCTCTAATATCCCAATATGCTCCCATATCAACATTCTTAATCTGTACTTTAATTCCAATTTGTGAAAGCATTGATTGAAGTGCTTCGTTTATTGAATGTGTATATTTACTTGCACCATTTTGTAATAAAACCAAATCAAATCCATCAGGATATCCTGCTTCTGAAAGAAGATTTTTAGCCTTTTCTAAATCATAAGGAATTTTTGGTAAATCAGGATTATATCCCGGTATCATTGGAGGTATACAACCATTCATTATAGTTCCTGTTCCATTAAAGAAATTCTTATTAATTATATCCCTATTTATAGCTAATTGGATGGCTTTTCTAACTCTTACATCTTTGATTGGTTCAGATTTTTCATTAAAAGTAATAAATGTCAAACCAGGTCTATCATTGGATAATACATAATCCTTCCACTCTGGTGATTGCATATAATGATCATATGTAGCCTTAGATTTGATTTTAATTAAATCAAGTTCTCCATTTTCAAACATCATTCTAGCAGTTGAAGCATCAACATTGATTAAATATCTTAATCCATCAATATGTGCAGCTCCTTTAAAATACTCATCATTTCTTACTAAATTAATTTCTTGCTCTTGTTTCCAATCCTTAAACTTTAAGTATCCAGTACCAACTGTATATTCTGGATCAAAACCAAATTTATCTTTACCCTCTTCTACTGCTTTTCTATTAAAAATAGAAGCAGGTGCATCGGTTAAAGAAGCTAAGAAAGGTGCATACTCTTTTTCAAGTGTTATCTCGACATTGTAATTATCAATAACTTTTACACCACTAACACTATCTGCCTTACCTTCTAATCTATCCTTTGCTCCTTCAATAATTTCAAAAATCCAGCTATTAATTGTTGCCTGTTCTGGATCCATCATCTTATCAATTGTGAATAGAACATCATCGGCTTTAAACTCTTCACCATTATGGAATTTTACTCCCTTTGCTAAATGGAAAGTATATACTTTGCCATTCTCGCTTACATCCCAAGATTCTGCTAAACTCGGAACTATTTTCACTCCACCATTCCCATCGGGTTCAGCTTCTACTAATCTATTATAGATTTGTAAAGGAATAAAATAGTCAGCATTAGTTTTTTGAATATCTAATGTCTTAGGGTTTTGAAATAAAGTAAGAACCATTGTGTTTTCATTAGGGCTCTTATATTCTGCAACTTCTCCTGTTAATTTTTCTTCATTGCTCACTGCTTTATCTGCTACTTCAGTTTTTTTATTGTTACTACAACCTATTAACATTACTGAAAAAGCAAGCAATATTAGCAACACAATGTTGAATTTTTTAAATTTTTTCAAATCAATTCCTCCCTTTCAAATTAAGTCCGAGGATAATTATAACACCACCAATTTTATATTTCAATTTATTTGTCTAGTTTTGTCTATTAATCTTTCAAATGTATTTATTTGTACCTATTAAAAATTTTTATCTGCCAAAATGGCTTTGGGACGTTTTGTTTCCCACCCTTGAATATCCCGTCATTCTATTTCCCTTTTAAAGTAGCCATCTCTACTATCTCTCGGCCAATTCTTAGCCCCATGCTCAGCCGCATATTACTACTGACTCTCTTAACCTCTTTAATTTCCTTAATTAAATTATTGTAATATTTAATTCCTTAATTAAGTATTACAATAATTTTTCTCTATCCTCATCATCAATGAATATATATCTTGTCCATTCCCCCTAATCATAATGTGATATATACCTGTACCCCTCTTTTCTCTTTTTTGCCTTGGAATAAATTATCCCACATTACTATGTTACTCTATTTCTACGTATCAAAGGAAACTTCCCCTTGCCACAAGGAGTTTTGAACATATAAAAAACCATGATTCAAACTGTGACTTAAACCATATCCTTGCCGCAAAGCAAATCATATGTTTGCCATTAATTCTTATAAAATATAAATTAAAAAGATTGCATAAAAAATCACAGATGCAATCCTATATTATATAATAACCATATCTTACTTATGGAAACATAAATACTATTTAATGTTTAGTATCTGATCTAACTTAACACATTTAACCATATCTTTTTTTGACTTTCTGGCGTTTATATTAATAATTTTATTTTCATCTTTTGGATACTACATTTGATTTAGTAAAGTTTTCTTTATTTGATCCGCTTTATCAAATACATCATTTTGGGCAATTTTGAGGCCTATTAATTCTGTTATCATAGGAACATCATATCCCTTTGTCCCTTATCACGCAATTATTTGCTAAAATCCGTGTCATAAATATAGCGCCAATCATTAAATTGACGCTACACATTTTTTATTATTTCCAATGCCTGCTTGACAGGGAGCAGTTCACAGTCCACCTAGCTTTATTTATTTTATACTAATATACATTAGTTAGATATTCATTCTTTCTTTAGATTGTTAAGCACCTCAATAACTTCGTCTCTATCCATTCCTAGTTGAATCGCTTCTTCATAAAGCATTTTTATTAATGCTTTGTCAATATCTAGATATTCTACTACAGAGCTTTTCCCTTGATAAAATATACTTTTAGGATATTGGTATGTATCATTTAAGAGACCTAATGATTGCGTTAATTCTTCCCTAATAATATGATCTCTATCTTTTTTATTTTTTATATTACTAGAAATATAGATTTTAGTTCTACTAATCTCATTTTTGTTATTAGTAACCACATAAGCAGCACCTCTTAATCCACTTTTACAATCTGGAAATACTTCTTTATATTTCATTGGTGAAATAAAGTGTATTTGTCAATTGAAAATTCCCCTAATTTCTAATTAAACTTTCCCCTAGGGGAGTAAAAAAAATTATTGATTTTGAAGCCAAAGCTTTGTTTCTTTTAGTCTATAGGAATTGCCATTCATATTAACTATATATGATTTA